>CALVRP010000137.1 GCA_944358665.1 uncultured Bacilli bacterium | reverse complement strand
AAGAAACCGTATCTTTAACCGAAATTATGCTTGCTAGTGGAGACAAATTAACTTTTGATTTTAATACTGTTGATAAACATTCCACTGGTGGTGTTGGTGATAAAACTACTTTAATTTTAGTGCCTTTAGTTGCCACCCTTGGAACTAAAGTTGCGAAAATGAGTGGGCGAGGACTTGGCCATACTGGCGGAACTATTGATAAGTTAGAGTCAATTGAAGGCTTTAAAACTTCACTTACTATTGATGAGCTTAAGAAACAAGTTGAAGAAATTGGTGCTTGTATTGCTGGCCAAACCGGAAATTTGTGCCCAGCCGATAAAAAAATATATGCCCTAAGAGATGTCACGGGAACCGTAAGCTCAATACCTCTAATTGCTTCTAGTATTATGAGTAAGAAACTTGCGAGTGGAGCTAGTAAAATTGTTATTGATTTAAAAGTTGGCGAAGGAGCTTTAATGACCAATATTGAGGATGCGAGAATTTTAGCTAATTTAATGGTTAAAATTGGTCGTTTATCTGGCAAAGAAGTCATTGTAGTTTTAACTAATATGAATGAGCCACTTGGATATGCCGTTGGTAATGCTTTAGAGGTTAATGAAGCTATTGATACATTAAAAGGTCATGGACCAAAAGATTTAGAAGAATTAGTTATTAATCTTGCGTCACTTATGATTTCTTTAGATCAAAATATTCCAATGGAAATATTAATTGAAAATGTTGAAAATGCTTTAAAAGACGGCTCAGCTTTTGAAAAATTCAAAGAAATAGTTAATTATCAAGGTGGCGACATTAATAATATTAAAGTTGCTGAAAACGTTACGCTTGTTAAAGCCGAACAAGATGGCTATATTAAAAACATTGATGCTTTAAAAATCGGTGAGCTTGCGCGAAGACTTGGTGCTGGTAGAATTAAAAAAGATGATGAAATAAACCCTAGAGTTGGTATTGTTTTAGAAAAGAAAGTTAGTAATGAAGTTAAAGCAGGGGATGTTTTAGCTAGAATTTATGCGGAAAATGTTATAATTCCAACGCAAGATGTTTTAGAATGTTTTGAAATTAGTAATGAAAAAGTTGATAAACCAACTTTAATTTATGAAATAATAAAGGAGTAAATATGAAAGAAAGATTACAAGCATTATTAGAAAACAGCTATTCGCCGGTATATAATTATCCGGTGGCAGCGATAGTTAAATGTACTGATGGGACTACTTTTGAAGGGGTGAATGTTGAAACATCTTCGCCAGCTAGTGGCATATGTGCCGAAAGAAACGCTTTATATAGTGCGATAGCGGCCGGTTATAAAAAAGAAAACATTGAAGCAATTTATATTATGAATAAAACTGATAATATTTGTTTTCCATGTTTTATATGCCGGCAAGCTTTAAATGATTTATGTAATGAAAATACTTTAATTGTAAGCTTCAATTATAAGGGGGATAAATCAACATCGGTAACCGTTAAAGATTTATGTCCGTTTAGTTTTGGAACTGAAGATTTAAATGTTAAATAATGTCAATATTTTAGTTATTTATTGAATTTTAATAAAAAAAATTATATTATAGAAAAAAAGGAGGCGAAATGAATGTTATATCCTTCAATTGATAATTTACTTGGTCAAATAGGATCAAAATATTTATTAGTAAATATGGTTAGTAAGCGGGTTAAGCAAATGGAGAAGACTGGTCATTATCAGTTAGATGAAAAAGAGTATAAGTCTAGTAAAAATATCGGAAAAGCTTTAGAAGAAATATCAAAAGGTTTAATTCATATAAAGTAAGAAAAAACTTACTTTTTTATTTTTTCTATTGACGAACAAATTTTCGCATAGTATACTTTAAATAACGAAGTTATAAAATAGGAGGAAATATGTTAATAACAAAAATACAGAAAAAAGGTTCAAAATATAAGATTTATTTAGATAATGAAGTTATTGATACTTATGATGAAATTATTTTAAAATATAATTTACTTTATAAAAAAGAATTAACTGATGATTTAAAAGAAAAAATCATAAAAGAAAATAATTATTATGAAAATTATCATAAAGCCATGGATTTTATTAATAAAAGGCTCAGAAGTGAATATGAAGTTTTAAACTATTTAAATAAAATAGACTGTCATGATTCCACTTCGATAATCGAAAAACTAAAATCTATTGGGCTTATTAATGATGAAGCGTTTGCCAAAGCTTATGTTAATGATAAAATAAATTTATCTTTAGATGGCCCTGATAAAATTAGAAATAACTTAAAAAAATTAAAAGTAGATAATGATATTATCGATAAAGCCTTAAGTAATATTGATGAGAATATCATTTTAGAACATATAAAAAAGTTAATCAATAAGAAAATAAAAAGTACTAAATATACTGGCTATGTGTTAAAAAATAAAATTACCATATATTTAATTAACTTAGGTTATAGTAAATATTTGATTAATAAAGTTTTAGATAATATGGAACTTAATAATAATCTTGATGGAGAAATGGAAAAAATATATAAAAAATTATCTTTAAAATATCAAGATGATGAACTTAAACTAAAATTAAAACAAAAACTTTATAGTAAAGGTTTTTCTGCGGAAAAAATTAATGAATTTATTAATAACAGGTTATAAAAAAGCATGAAATTTTCATGCTTTTATTCAGCATCAGTTTCGGCTAATGCTTCTTTTATTGAGTTATTGTAGCTTTTATTAATATCGCTATCATTTATTTTAAAATTATATTTTTCTCTAAGGTCGACTAAGGCCTCAGTTTGTAAAGTAGTATCTTCTTCTAATTTTTGATCAACTAATTTATCAATAACATCATCTTCAACTTCATTTAATTTAGGTTTATCTTTTTGACTTTCACGGTAAATAATGTGGTAGCCATAATCTGATTTAACTGGTTCTTCAGTATATTTACCATCTTCAAGTTTACTAGCAGCATCCCAGAATTCATCGACAACTTCACCATAAGTAATTGTTAATTTACCACCATTACTAGCAGTTCCTTCATCGTCAGAATATTCTTTAGCTAAATCTTCGAAGTCTTCACCATCGTCAAGTTTTTTAATAATATCTTCAGCTTCTTTTTTAGCTTTTTCTTCAGCTTCTTCGATTTCTTCATCAGTCATGTCATCATCAGTTTCAGGACTAATTAAAATATGCGCCCCTTCAATATCTCCAAAGATATTATCATCATAATAAGATTGGATTTCTGCATCAGTTAAATTAGCTTTTACATAATTTTCAGTAATTTTTTGTTTCTTGTATTCAACAATTAGTGCATCTTTAAAGTCATCAGCATCTTTATAACCAGCAGAGGTTAAAACATCTTCAAAGTTTTGACCATTACTTTCATAAGATGATTGATAAGATTCATATTGTGAATCCGCATATGTTTCTGCATCATCATCAGTTTCAATTTCCTTATTAACGATAAAAGTATCAATCATGTTTACTAAAACAGTTGAACCGCCTTGATTTTTTAATTCTTCATACAAATCATTGGCAGTAAAATCTTGACCATCAACTGATGCTACTACTTCTTCACCATTTTTAAGGGTTGGTGTTCCACAGCCGGTAAGTAATAAGGTAATACCAAATACACCAGCGATTAATAATTTCTTATTCACTTTTGCTCTTCCTTTCATTATGTACTTTCATACATCCATAATAATACCAAAAAAACAAAGAAAAAACAATAATTTTTCACTTTTTTTCACATAAGTACTCACAACTTTGCTAAAAATCCATAAAATAATGTGAAAAGACAAAAAAAGGAGGATGATTTATATGTGTAATACAGGTGCAAGTGGAGCAGCAATCGTTTTAGTATTATTTATTCTTTTAATAATCATACTTGGAGCTTATATTTAAGCTAGATAGGGGGTAATTATGTCTTGTAATAATTCATGTGAACACACATGTCAAACAAGAACTAATAACAATTGCGGTTATTTAATTATATTAGTTTTATATATTTTACTTGCAATTTTATTAGGATCTTGTTTCTGTTATTAAAAAAAGAGGTCCATGGACTTCTTTTTTTGTTATAAGCAATATTAAAACAATCCATACTATAATTGGTGATATGATGGAGAAAATTTATTATAATGGTGATATTATAACAATGACATCTAATACTGCGGAAGCTATTTTAGTTAAAGATGGTATTATTAAAAAAGTAGGTAACAAAGATGAAATAATGAATTTAAAAGGAAATGATACTGAGGTTATTAACTTAAATGGTAAATGTCTAATGCCAGGATTTATTGATGCACATAGTCATATAACCGCAGTTGTCAGAAGTATGTTATTAGTAGATTTAAGTATGGCTAAAGACTTTGATGATATTGTTAGAATATTAAAAGAGTATATTAAAGATAATAATATAAAGCTCGAAAAATGGGTTATGGGTTTTAATTATGATCATAATTATCTTAAAGAAAAGAAACATCCGACAAAAGAAGTTTTAGATAAAGTATCTACTAATCATATGGTATCAATTACCCACGCATCGGGTCATATGGGAATAGTAAATTCTTTAGCTTTAGAATTTTTACATATAGATGAAAACACTAAAGATCCTGAAGGTGGTCATTTTGGTAGAATTGAAAATACAAGTATGCCAAATGGCTATATGGAAGAGGTAGCTTTTAGAGATACTATTCAAAGTAAAAATGTGCATACTATAGAAGAATTAAAAGAAGCTTATAAAAAAGCCGAAATGTTATATGCCTCATATGGTATAACCACCGCACAAGATGGTCTTTTAGATAGTATTGGGTTTTCTCTTTTAGATACTTTAGCTAGGGAAAATAAACTTGCTTTAGATGTTATCAGTTATATAAATCCGGAATTTAAAGATGACTATCAAAAATATTTAAAAAACTATTATAATCATTTTAAAATAGGTGGATACAAAATTTTATTAGATGGCTCTATTCAAAGTAAAACTGCGTATCTACTTAAGCCTTATGAAAGTGAGAATGAATACTGCGGTTATCCTGTATATAGTAATGAACAACTAAAAAAATGTATTGTCTTAGCTCTTAAAAATAAAAGGCAATTACTGGCTCATTGTAACGGTGATGGCGCCAGCAGGCAATTACTTTCTTGTTTTAAAGAAGTAGTAAGAGAAAATAATATAGAGAATACTTACCGGCCAGTTATGATTCATGCCCAAATGGTAAATTATGAGCAGCTTAAACAAATGAAAAAACTAGAAATGATTCCGTCATTTTTTCCTAGTCATATTTATTATTTTGGTCTTGTTCATTTAAAAAATATCGGTGACAGGGCTTATCATTTAAATCTTTTAAAAAGCGCCAAAGATTTAAATTTAATTTATACTATTCATACTGACGCTCCAGTAATAAAACCAAATATATTAGAAAGTGTTTGGTGTGCGGTAAATAGAAGGACCAAAAACAATTTAGTTTTAGGTGAAGAAGAGAAAATCTCCGTTTATGATGCCTTAAAAGCGGTAACGATTAATGCGGCGTACCAATATTTTGAGGAAAACGAAAAAGGTAGTATTAAAGAAGGTAAGAAAGCAGATCTCGTTATATTAGATAAAAATCCTTTAAAAATAAAGGAAAGTGAGATTAAAAATATAAAAATATTAGAAACAATCAAAGGTGGAATTACCATATATAAAGCGTAATTCCTTTTTTTATAGTGTAAAATGACAATTTTCTTTGAAAAAAACAGGGGAAAACTATTTACAAAAACATATTAAAATAGTAAAATAGTGGTGTACAGTGTTACAAAGTGGGTTAAAGTGGGTGATATTATGTTTATGGGTGAATATCATCATACTAT
>CALVRP010000136.1 GCA_944358665.1 uncultured Bacilli bacterium | reverse complement strand
AGACAAGGTTAATAGGAGGAAAGTTATGGCACGTATTAAAGGTATTGAATTACCAAAAAATAAAAGAGTCGAAATTGCGCTTACTTATATTTATGGTATTGGTCGTAGTTTATCAAATACAATTTTAAAAGATGCAAAAGTAGATAAAAATAAAAAGACAGATAAGTTAACTGAAGAAGAATTAGTAGCTATTCGTAAAGAAGTAGATAGATATTTAACTGAAGGTGATTTACGCCGTGAAGTAAATATGAATATTAAAACAAAAATGGAAATTAATTCTTATGAAGGAACTCGTCATAAAAGAGGATTACCAGTAAGAGGTCAAAGAACTAATAGAAATGCTCGTACTCGTAAAGGTAAACCAGTAACGATCGCTAATAAGAAGAAATAGGAAACTATAAAAGGAGGATATTATGGCTTATAAAGCAAGAAAACGTAAGGTTAAAAAGAATGTACCAGAAGGTAAAGCTTTCATTCATTCAACATTTAATAACACTATTGTAACTCTTACCGATAAAGATGGTAATGCTATTAGTTGGGCTTCAGCTGGTACTTTAGGTTTTAAAGGAAGTAAAAAATCAACTCCGTTTGCTGCTGGTATGGCAGCTGAAGCAGCTGGAAAAGCAGCTGTAGAAATGGGAATGAAAAAAGTTGAAGTTTTTGCTAAAGGACTTGGATCTGGTCGTGAAACAGCTATTCGTTCATTACAAACAGCTGGATTAGAAATTACTTCAATTTCTGATGTAACACCAATCCCACATAATGGATGTCGTCCACCAAAACGACCTCGTGGATAAAAGGAAGGAGCCAGGAAATATGAACTTTGAAAAACCAACTTATAAGATTATAGATTATGTTGAAAGTAGTAGTTATGGAAAGTTTGAATTAGAACCATTAGAAAGAGGCTTTGGTATGACTATCGGTAATGCGCTTAGAAGGGTAATGCTTTCAAGTATGCCGGGTAGTGCTATTGTCGCTGTAAAAATTGATGGTGTAATGCATGAATTTCAAACAATTGAAGGTGTCGTTGAAGATGTTGTAGCTATTATTTTAAATTTAAAAAATGTAGTTATTAAAAATAATTCTGATGAAGTAAAAGTTGCACATTTATCAGTTAATGAAGAGCGTAAAGTAACAGCGGCTGATATAGTTTGCGATGCTGATGTAGAAATTATTAATCCAGATCAAGAAATCGCAACTTTATCACAAGGTGGTAAATTGGATATGGAATTAATTATCGCTAACGGTCGTGGCACTGTTTATGCTGGTGATAATAAAAAATATATTAAGGATGCTTCTGTTGGATATATTCCAATTGACGCTTTATACTCACCAATAAAAAGAATTAACATTTATGTTGATAATGCTCGTGTTGGTCAAGATGCATCATATGATAAATTAACTGTTGAAGTAGAAACAAATGGTTCTTTAAGACCAGAAGAAGCAATGGCCTTAGGTGCTAAAATATTAATTGAGCATTTAAATATTATTACTAATTTAAGTGAAATTGCTGATATTACAGGTATTATGAGTGCAAAACAAGAAGATAGTAAACTTAAGAAATTAGAAACATCTATTGATGATTTAGATTTCTCAGTAAGAGCTTATAATTGTTTAAAACGCGCCAACATTAATACTCTTGGTGATTTAACTGAAAAATCAGAATTAGAAATGATGAAAATTCGTAATTTAGGTAAAAAATCTTTAAAAGAAGTTATGGATAAAATTAAAGATATGGGACTTAAATTCCGTGATGAAGATTAGTTAGGAGGAGTAAAATGGCTTATAGAAAATTAGGACGCGATAACAAACACAGAAGAAGTATGCTAGCGAATCTAACTAAAGATATTATCAATAATGAAAGAGTTGTAACAACAGAAGCTAGAGCTAAAGAAGCTCGTAAATTTGTTGATAAAATGATTTCATATGGTAAAGATGGAAGGTTAGTATCAAGAAGAAAAGCCTTAGCTTTTTTACAAAACGATAAAGCTACAGTAAAAAAAGTGTTTGATGATTTAGCTGTTCGTTATGCAGCTAGAAATGGTGGTTACACTAGAATTTTAAAATTAGATGAACGCCGTGGCGATGATGCCTTAATGGTTGTTATTGAACTTGTAGAAGGAGATGCTAAATAGGCATCTTTTTTGCTTTTATATTTCTAGTGTGCTATAATTAACATAAATAAGGAGAATAGTTATGGTTGAATTACAAGCGGATGCATATTATTATGAAATATTAGAGTGTAATGATTTTTCGAAGTTAGGTTCTATTTTACCTAATAAAGAACAAAAAGAATTTGAAAACATTATGAAAATAGTTATTCAAAAATTGCAAGATGATTTAAAAAGTTTATATGAGCTTAGAGAAGAGAAAACCTCTGATGAAGAAGAACTTGCTAAGGAGATAGACAATTTAAAATTAAAAATTGATTTTTGTGAAAATCATTTACATCCAAAAGCTAAAGAAGAAAATCATATTATTTTTGCTAAATCAGGTAATGATCAAGTATTACCTCTTTCAGACATTGAAAATATTGATAGTGATTATTATTCTGCTATTTCCGGACTTTTAGAAAAATTACAGAGAGAAGAAAGAACTAATAATCCGAAAAAGCAAAAAATTTTAACTAATAATAAAGCCGTTAAAGGAGTAAAAGAATTAAAAGATAATCAAGTAAGAGTACTTTACAAAACAATAAATAATGTTTCTTTTGTCTTTTTAATCATGATAAAAAAAGATGATTGGTCAAAAAAAGATGACAACAAAGTGGATACAAGACTCAAAACTGTTCAAAACTATTATGATTATTTAGATCAACTAGATGAAAAACGGTTAGAAGAAGAACTAATTAATAACAATCCTATTTATGAAGATATTATTGATGTTTTAAAACCACAAAAAGTAGAAAATAAAGAAGTAAAAGAAACACCCAAGGTAGTAACACAAACACCTAAAAAAACAGGAAAACCTAGATATGATAAAACACCGGAATTTAAGGAATTGGATAAAGAATGGAAATTTTATTATAATATAGCAATAAAGGTTAAAAGACTTGAAGGAACAATAAATGTCAAAACTGTTTACCGTTATAATGATATAGAAATTGGTAGATGGATAAAGGAGCAGAAAGATGCTTATGATACGGGTTTGCTTTCAGCGTATCAAATAGGATTATTAGAAGGTTTAGAGATAAGATGGCATAAGAAGGTCAAAGAAAATGTTGAAGTTTTAACATTAGAGCCACCTAAAAGCAAAGTTATAAAAACTAGAAAGCGTCTGGCGCAAATTCCAGCTGTAAAAAGTAAGTTGGAATTGAAATGGTCTAGTCGTTATGGTTTAGCAAAACAATTTTATGAAGCGTATCATCACTTAAGAATTCCTCAGAACTATGTTATGAATGGGGTTAATTTAGGCACTTGGATTAATACTCAAAGGCAAAAATACAAAAAGGGGAAGATGCCTTTAGATAAAATAAAACTATTAGAAAGTATAGGTATGCTTTGGGAAATATATAATACCAAAAGTAAAGATTTTGTTGATGAGGAAATGACTGAGAAAGAGGAAGAGCGAAAACTTAATGAGGTTATCATTCAAATTTATCAAGATTTATATAAAATGAGCAAGGAAGATGCCGAAGATATTGTTTTAAGATTAGAAAATGATGATGAAGGAATATATGAAATAGGTAAGAGGCAAAAATAAAGCCTTTTTTCTTTACAAAATTACCAATATTAAGTTATAATTAATTAGAGGTAGATATTATGAAAGCATTAATAACAGGCGCTAGTAGTGGTCTTGGAGCTGATATGGCTAGAGTTTTAAGTAAAGAGGGTATTGATTTAATATTAGTCGCAAGACGTGGTAAAAAATTAGAGAAGTTAGCTAAAGAACTTGATACAGAAGTGACCATTATTGAAATGGATATTTCTAGTACTTATAATTGTATGGAACTTTATAATAAAGTGAAAAAGGAAGATATTGATATTTTAATTAATAATGCCGGTTTTGGTATATGTAATAATTTTAGTGATATTAAAATCGATAAAGAGCTTGATATGATTGATTTAAATATTAAGACTGTTCAAACTTTAACTAAATTATTTTTAAAAGATTTTAGAAAAAAAGATCAAGGTTATATTTTAAACGTCGCATCTTTAGCCGGTTTTATGCCAGGACCTTTAATGGCCAGTTACTATGCGACAAAGGCTTATGTTTTAAATTTATCGGAGGCTATTTATGAAGAGCTAAAAAAAGAAGGTAGTAATGTATCTATTAGTGTTTTATGTTCGGGTCCAGTAGACACAGAATTTAATAAAGTAGCTAAAGTAAAATTTTCAGTAAAAGCCATGAATAGCTATGATGTCGCAAAATACGCAATAGAAAAAATGTTTAATGAAAAGCTAATTATTATTCCTGGAATAAAAATGAAATTAGTACCATTTTTAATTCGTTTTGTACCAAGAAAATTATTACTTAAAATAACATATAATATACAAAAGAAGAAAAGATAAATTATAGTCAGGAGAAATTTATGTTTGATATGCATTATGATTTACTGAGTTTAGTATATTCCTTAAAAGATAAACCGGAATACTTGAAAAAAGTAATGAAGAAATTTAATGATAATAATATAACTGGTGTGTGCGCTAATTTATATTTTATGAGTCGTGAAGAAATGCAAGATGAATTAAAAATAATTCCTCCATTTGATGTTTTAAAGATGTTTTTAGAATCTAAAAAAATATTAGATGCCTTAAGCCCTAAATGTAAAATTATTTATAGTATTGAAGGTTGTGACTATATTAAAGGCACTAAAGAACTAGAGCTTTTATATAAAAATGGATTAAATGCAATTTTATTATCATGGAATACCGAAAATAAATATGGTTCTGGTAATCGGTCTAAAAAAGGTTTAACCAAAGCGGGAAAAGATCTTATTAAAAAAGCCATTGATTTAAATATGGGAATCGATTTATCACATGCCAATAAAAAAACTTTTAAAGATATTATTAAACTTATTAAAAAAGCAAAAAAGCCAGTAGTTTGTTATGCATCACATTCTAATATTTATCATCTGCACAAGCACCCTCGTAACTTAACAAATTACCATCTTCGATTATTAAAAAAAGTAAAT
>CALVRP010000135.1 GCA_944358665.1 uncultured Bacilli bacterium | reverse complement strand
AGATATAATTGCTAACTTTGCTGTTAAATATAATATTGCTACTTAAATTTAGATTATGGAAGAAGCTTTGTTTTTATATTCTGAACACTTTAAGAAGAAAAAAGACATAAGTAAACAATTATTATTTAGAAAATATAAAAAAGATAAATAGAAAATATTAAATCTATTTATCTTTTTTAATACAAAAAAATACAGAAATAAATCTGTATTAATTATTATCCATATAATTCATTAGTTTTGGAACAACTTGTTTTTTACGAGAGACAAGTCCTTCAAAGAAGTAACCTTCTGTAATGTTCTCGACATTAAAAGCATGAGATAGTATTTCACTTGCTTTATTATTAAATAAAATGTAAGAACCATTTTTAAGAATATCAGTAACAAATAAAGCAATAACGGTATAACCTTCGTCTTCTGCATCTTCATTTAATTCTTTAATAAATTCGTCTTGTCTACTCATAATTTCTTCCGTACTCATAGTTGATACTTGACCAATTCCAACTTTTTGATTATCAACCATAAAGTTTTTAAAGTCGCCATGAATAATTTCACTAATTGATTTTCCTTCCATTGAAGAACCAGCTTTAAACATTTCCATACCATATTTTTGATAATCAGTTTTAGCTATTTTAGATAATTCTTTTAGTACTTCTTTATCAACCTCTGTAGTTGTTGGTGATGTAAGTAAAAGAGTATCGGAAATAATTCCTGACATCATAAGTCCAGCAATGTTTTCAGGAATTTTAACATTATGTTCTTTAAACATTAAATAAAGAATTGTGTTGGTACAGCCTAAAGGCATATTTCTAAAATTGATTGGCATACTTGTACCAATATTACCAATTTTATGGTGGTCAACAATTTCAATAATTTCTGCTTCATCAAGACCAACAACACTTTGTTCTTTTTCATTATGGTCAACCAAAATTACCCTTTTAGGATGTCTGTTTTCAGCAGTACTTACTCTAAATACCCCTAAGCAGTTACCATTATTGTCAACAACTGGATAATTACTGTATTTCTTTTTATTAGCAATATCTAATACTTCAGTTAAAGAATCATTTTCATTGACAAAGATAATATCATTAGTCATCATTTTATCTTTAATGTAATTACTTAAAACAACTAAATTAGCAGTTGTAAGTCCATCATAATTAGTACTGATAACATCCACATGATTTTTTTTCGCAATTTCTAAGTGTTCTGGTTTCATTTCAACATTATTGGTTAAAATAATGATAGATGCACTATTATTAACGGCATATTCAATAATACTGTGACGGTCACCAACAATTAAAACACTTTCTTCATCAATTGTAATTTGTTCTTTAAATGTTGTACTTCTATAAGATGGAGCCATAATATTACCTTTAATTTCTTTGTCGAAACGAAGAATTTCTTTGGCTTTTAAAGCTTTTAGTAAATTATCATATGAAGTATTTAATTTACCTAAATCGCCAGAAATTAAGTTACCAGCAACTTGTTTCATAGAAACCGCTCCAACATATTTTCCTTCATTATTAACAACTGGAATCATACTAATTTTAGTTTCATTCATGTAGTTATATCCATCAAATATAGAGTCAGTTTCTTTTAAAAAGCAATCTTTACTATATTCTACATCTTTTATTTGCAAACGCACGTCATTTAAATATTTAGGAACATCAAAATTAAAATAATCTAAAACAAATTTTGTTTCATTATTAATATCACCTAAAACTCTAGGTTCAGTGTTTTCTCCTAATTTGTTTTTTAAATATGATAACACAATAGCAGAAGTAACACTATCAGTATCTGGTTTTTGATGTCCAAAAACTAAAATATTATTCATATAAAATCCTCCTTTAAGTACATTAATTATACAATAAATTTCAAATAATTAAAAGGGAAAAGTATAAATAAATATTTTTATCACAAAATAATTTTTAGAAAGAGGGAGTGAAAATGAAAGCAACAGGAGTTGTAAGAAGAATTGATAATTTAGGAAGAATTGTAATTCCAAAAGAAATTAGAAAAAATTTACGTATTCAAAGTGGTGATAATTTAGAAATATTTATGGATGAAAATGAAAATATTTTACTTAAAAAATATTCACAGATAGATAAGTTAAATGAAATTGCCCAAAATATTACTGATTCAATTGCGAGTAGTAATAATCATAATATTTTTATTACTAATAATGATGAATTTATTGCTGGTAGTGGTAAATTAAAGAAAAATTTTCTAAATAAAAAAATCAGTAATGACATATTAAATATTTTAAATAATAGAAATTTAGTTTTTAAAACCAACGATAAAATAAAGTTAACTAATGAAGAGAGCTTTTCAGGTAATTTTATAGTAAGTCCAATAATTGCTGGCGGTGATGCGATAGGGCTTGTTATTATGTTAGATTCTGATAATATTGATGACAATGAAGTGTCTATTATTAAAATTATTGCTTCTTTTTTAGCAAAACACATTGAACAGTAATTTAAGATGTGCTATAATTTAAGTGTTAAAAGCGGTGAAAGAAAGAGTGATAGGTAACTTTATAGAGAGTTTATGGCTGGTGGAAATAAACAAGGTAACTATTATAGATGGCTCTGGAGCTTCCTTTTTGATATTTAGATTAGGACGTAAGCGATGCGTTAAATGCTAGAGGTAAGATAGGCTTATAAAATAAGGTGGTACCACGATTAACATCGTCCTTATATTATGGGCTTTTTTTGTAAGAAGGTGATAAAATGCGTTATTTTGAAAAAGTTAGTTTTGAACAGTTTTCTAAAGCTACTAATTTATCGAAAGAAGAATATAATAAATATAATCTTCCTAAAAGAAGTACTAAACATAGTGCTGGTTATGATTTTGAAGCTTTAAGTAATTTTTCGATTAAACCAGGAGAAATATTAAAAATACCAACTGGTATAAAAGTTAATATGGAAGATGATGAAGTACTTATGATTTTTATTAGAAGTAGCTTAGGTGTTAAAAATAATTTGCGAATGTGTAATCAAGTTGGTATAATAGATAGTGATTATTATAATAATGAAGATAACGAAGGACATATATTTGTATGTATTCAAAATGAAGGAACTGAAGTTAAAGAATTTAAACAAGGTGATAAAATAGTCCAAGGTATTTTCACGAAGTTTTTAACAGTTTCTAATGAAGAAGAAATTAATAATCATCGCCAAGGTGGATTTGGTAGTACGAATTAAAATAAAAAGGAGGAAAATAGTATGAATAATGAAGACCAATTAAAAGAATTAGAAGGGAAAGTTGACAAAGCTATTCAAGAGGGGAGTACATCTGAATTAAAAATTTTAAGCGAAGAACTTGCCCCCATTGCGAAAGCCCAAGAAATGAAGGAGCAAATTAAAATTAGTGAAGAGGCTCAAAAGCAAGCAAATAATTTAAATAACCCAGAAAATCCATTTAGTGATATTTTTGCTTTAGATGATACTAATACTTTTGATAAAGAACTAGTAGAAGAACAAGCTAAAGAGATGAAAAGAGAAAATACTAAAGAAAAAGCTAAACAAAAAACTTTAGGAACAATGAAGCCTAATAAATTTAATAGTAATGGATTTGCTGAAGGATTTATTTTTACGTTGTTAATTGGATTTGCTTCAGGAGCAGTTTTCACAATTGCATATATATTAATTAAAGCCGGAAAATATTCATTTATAATGTAAAAGGAGAGATACAATGAAACCAAAATTTTATATAACAACTTCGATTTTTTATGCATCATCAAAACCACATATTGTTAACAGTTATGAAGGCGTTTTAACCGATGCAATAGCTAGATATAAAAGACTATGTGGTTATGATGTGATTTTTACGACAGGTACTGATGAACATGGTCAAAAAGTGCAAAATAAAGCTATTGAGAATAATATAAGTCCGCAAAAATATGTGGATGATATTTCTTTAGAAGTTCGAAGGATAGATGATTTATTAAATGTTAGTTATGATAAGTTTGTTAGAACCACTAATACACATCATAAAGAAATAGTTGCTAAAATATTTAAAAAATTATATGACCAAGGTGATATTTATAAAGGTAAATATGAAGGACTTTACTGCACACCTTGTGAATCTTTTTTCACAGAGTCACAATTAGTTGATGGCAAATGCCCAGACTGCGGCAGAGAAGTATCGCCAATGAGTGAAGAAGCTTATTTTTTAAAACTTAGTAAATATAATAAATGGCTAGAAGAATATATAGAATCACATCCAGATTTTATTTTACCGGAAAGCCGTAAAAATGAAATTATGAATAATTTTATAAAACCTGGTGTTGAAGATTTATGTATTTCCAGAACTTCTTTTGATTGGGGCGTAAAGGTACCAATGGATCCTAAGCATGTTATTTATGTGTGGCTTGACGCTTTAACAAATTATATTACTTTTATTGGTTATGATCCTGATGGAAGTAGTGAAGAATTTAAAAAATATTGGCCAGCGGATGTTCATATTATAGGTAAAGATATTTTAAGATTTCATACTATATATTGGCCGGTTATTTTAAAAGCCTTAGATTTACCTATGCCAAAAACTATATTCGGTCATCCTTGGGTTTTAGCTTCTGACAGTGATAAAATGAGTAAATCCAAAGGAAATGTTTTGTATGCTGATGATTTGGTTAAACATTTTGGAACTGATGCGGTTAGATATTATTTATTGCATGAAATTCCTTATGGCCATGATGGTAATATAAGTAATGAATTACTTATTGAAAGAATTAATTCAGATTTAGCAAATACAATCGGTAATTTAGTTAATAGAACAATATCAATGTCACAAAAATACTTTGATGGTGTTATATATGCGCCCAAAGCTTTTGAAGATATTGACATAGAATTAATTGAAATGGCTAAAAACTTAAAAGAAAAAACAGATGCTAAAATGAGTGAATTTAAAGTAGCAGATGCTATTGATGAAATATTAGAATTATACCGTAGATGTAATAAATATATTGATGAGACTATGCCTTGGGTTTTAGCTAAAGCCCCTGAAAAAGAAGAAAGATTAAAGACCGTTTTATATAATTTGTTAGAAGCAATTAGATGCGGGACAGTATTATTACAAGCATTTTTACCAGAAACGGCTGATAAAATATTTAAACAATTAAATACGGAAAATAGAGGTATTGATAGTTTAGGAGACTTTAAAGGTATGGATCCTGGAATAAAACTATCTAGTCCTGAAGTTTTGTTTGCGAGAATAGACAAAGAAGAAAAACTAAAAGAGATTGAAGAAAATTAAATTATAATAGGACACTAGAAAAGTTTAATAATCTAGTGTTTTTATTTTAAATATTTTGACATCTATACTGAAACATGATAAAAATTCAGTGTATGTGACAAAGGTATAATAGAGAGATGATAATTATTCACAATATAAGATACTTTTCTTTTTGTAAATGTCTGTAAAATGTAGGATATTGTCGATAAAAATGAATTTATAATTATTGATTATTATAGAAATAAATGTTATATTATTAATGCTATAGGAGAGGGGCTAATATGATTACAAACAAGAAAGAGATAGCAGTGTTTGTATCGTTTTTTGCCGTATGTATTAGTATTTTAACAATTAATGTAGTTAATAATTTTAATTACTTAGATTTTATATATTTATTATTTATAATTGGATGCTTAATTCGTTATATTTATATTAAAAGGACTGAATAGATTATACTTTGTGGTATAATCTTTTTAGGTGATAAAAATGATGATTGATACACATTGCCATTTAGGCAAAGAGGATTATGATAATATAGAAGAAGTCATAAAAAATATGGAAAATAATATTATGATAGTAAGTACTGCTAGTCCTAGTGATATTAAAGAAGTAATAGATCTTTGTGAAAAGTATGATAATATTTATGGGACTATTGGTATTCATCCTGAGTTTGCGAATACTTATACAAAAGAAGATTTAGAAACATTAAAAAAATATTTAAAACATCCAAAAATAGTAGGTTTAGGTGAAGTAGGTCTTGATTATCATTATACAAAAGATAATAAGCAAAAGCAGCAAGAATTATTTATATTACAAATAGAGCTTGCGAATATTTATCATAAACCACTAGTCATTCATAGTAGAGATGCGCTAGAAGATACATATAATATATTAGAAAAGTATAAAAATAAAGATTTAAAAGGTGTAATGCATTGCTATAGTGGTGATGCTAGTTATGCTAAAAAGATAATAAATCTTAATATGTATTTAGGAATAGGTGGTGTTTTAACATTTAAAAATGAAAAGAAATTAAAAGAAGTTGTTAACTCTTTGAGTACAAAGTATTTTGTTTTAGAAACCGATAGTCCTTATTTAACACCAGAACCATTTAGAGGAAAGAAAAACGAACCGGTTAATATAAAATATGTAGCTAAGAAAATAGCGGAAATAAAACAGGAAGATATTGGAAAAATCTTTGAAATAACAACAAACAACGCTAAGCGTTTATTTGACTTAGTACTATAAATATGCTATAATGAATTCGGTTTCAATTTTGAAATATGAGGTGAAAACATGAATACATATCTGCTGGAGCTAGCCGGCAAATGGTGTTCTATCATTTGTATGGCTTTCTCTAGCTTATTGAATTCGGGGCTGATATTTTCAGAAGAGAAATTTGAAGTTGAAAATGTAAATCAAACTAAAAATTCGGCGGCTTCTATTACAGAAGTCGCTTATGAAACAGAAAAGATATATAATGAAAAATTGCCGAGTAATATAACTATTACAAAGCAAGAGGGAAAGGTTGGTTTAGCGTACACTGACCAGGTTAATAACCAATTAGAAGTTCTCGAAGAACCAGTTACAGAAGTTATTGAAGTAGGTACTGGAGCCCCTGGAGAATTTGTTGGTAAAATGACTGGTTATGGAGCTGATTGCGCAGGATGTTCTAGTTCTGGAACTTTATCTTGTCGTACCGAAAGTGGTCAAAGCTATAGTTTGACCAAAAACGGGGAAACCTATGATGATGATGAGTATGGAACTGTTCGTATTTTAGCCGCAGCTTTAGATAAGTTTCCATGTGGAACAATTATTAAAGTTAGTGGTTCAAATCTAGGAACATTCAATGCTATTGTAATGGACACCGGTAGTGCCATGCGTGCAGCTTACGAAAAGGGGATTATTCTAATGGACTTAGCGTTTGTTAGTGAAAATGATCCTGAAGTTTTTAAAGCAACCGGATCTAATATTAAATATAGTGTCCAAAGATGGGGATGGTAAACATCTCCTTTTTAATGTTTAAATAAATTTTGACAATGATTAATAAAAATTTATTTAAAGTAATAATGTATTTATTAAATATTATGCAGCCGGAGAACCTATAAAATCATTTTGATGAGTCTGAAAATAAATTAAAAGTAAGACTCCTGCAATTAAAAAAGAGCTACCCAATAATTTTATTTCATATAGTTTTTTTTCTTGAAAAGAAGCCTTTTTAAAGGCATTATAATTTCTAATAAAAAAATAAATATAAATTAATAATGTGACTATTAAAGTTATTTCAAAAATTTTATTAGATTTATTTTCATATATAGAATCCTTAGTTTTTATATAAAGTTCTTCATTTTTATCACCGATAATGTTTAAAACTGCAATAAAAGCAAAAACTCCCCAAAGAAATTCTTCCCATTTTAGCCTATTTATTTCATTAATATTTTTCATATTATATTTTATTCGATAAAAAGTTAATCATAATTAGAAGATGTTCTATCAAAGAAAAACGTTTTTATTTTGCAAAAAAATATAAATATAGTATAATTTATTTAGGAGGAAAACTATGGAATATTCACCTAATAAAATGCAAAAAGAATTAGAAAGTAATAATTTTAAGTTTAAAAAGAAATTTGGTCAAAATTTTATTGTTGATAAAAATATAATTGACAATATTGTGGAAAAGTCTTTAATTGATAAAGATACTCTAGTTATTGAAATAGGACCTGGTGCTGGTTCTTTAACAAATAAACTGGGGGAAAAAGCTAAAAATGTTATTGCTTATGAAATTGATGAAGAAGTAAAACCAATATTAGAAAAAAATATCCACAGTAATACTAAAATAATATATGCTGATTTTTTAAAAAGAAATGTTAAGGAAGATATTATAAATTATGAATACGATAAATTATATGTTGTGGCAAATCTTCCATATTATATAACAACGCCAATAATTGTTAAATTAATAGAAGATGAGTTAGATGTTGATAAAATAGTTGTTATGGTGCAAAAAGAAGTGGGTGATCGTTTTAAAGCTAAACCTGGTTCTAAAGATTATAATTCATTATCTATTTTTTTAAATTATTACTTTGAGGTTAATAAATTAATTGATGTTAGCCGAAATGTATTTTTACCAAAACCTAATGTTGATAGTATTGTTGTATCTTTTACCAAAAGAGAAAAAAAACTACCACTTAAAAACAAGGATATTTTCTTTAAGCTAATAAGAGATAGTTTTAAGCAAAAAAGAAAAACTTTGAAAAACAATTTAAAAGAGTATGATTTATCCAAAATAGAAGAAGTGTTAAAAAGACACAATATGGATTTATCAGTAAGGGCTGAGGCTATTAGTATAGATATTTTTGTTGAAATAGCTAATAATTTATAATTTTATTTAGGGGGGAATTTATGTTTAATAATAGAAATAAAGGTAAAAAGTCTAAATTATTTAGTGATAATAATTTAAATTTACCTAATATAATAACTTTATCTAGAATTGTTTTAGCAATTATTACGACAATTTTATTAGCTATAGGGGCGCCACTTTTGCTTGTTGGGTCTTTATTTTGTGTATCGGCTTTTACGGATAAAATAGATGGATTTTTAGCTAGAAAATATAATTGTATTACTAATCTAGGAAAATCTGGCGATGCTTTAGGTGATAAAATTTTAGTAACACCGATTTTAGTTGTTATGGCTTTGCAAGGAATGATTCCTTTGATAATTCCATATATTACTTTTTTTAGAGATTCAATTGTAGGAATTGTTAAAGAAACTGCCAGTAAAAACGAAGGTACTGTTGGAGCATCGAAATTAGGAAAAGCTAAAACCGCAACAACAATGGTAGGTATGGCAGGAATATTATTAGGTTTACCTGGCATTCTTAATATTGTTTCTTATGCTCTTTTATATCTTGGTACTTCGCTTTGTGTAATTTCAGGAGTACAGTACATTTATAATTATAAAGATTATTTATTGGATAAAAATGAAGGAAAATCTGATTATAAAACTGATGAAGAGAGTGATGTAAAAAATGAAGAAAAAGAAGTAAAAGAAAAAAGCAAAGAAAAAGAAGAATATAATTTTAATGAATTAAGTATAGATAAATTACCAATAATTAAATCAAAGCCTAAAGTATTAACTTACGGCCCAAAAAAGTTTACCCGGAAATAATTATCTTCACCTATGCATAAGATGCTTTAGGTGATTTTTTATGGTGGAAATAATAAATGCAGTACTATGGGCTGGAGCAACGGCTTTAATAATAACTTCTGGAATATATTTTAGTAAAATTTTAAAGTCTCCACAGTTTAAATTTAAAAAAATATTTAAATCATTGTTAGTAAGTAATCATAAAGGAGTAACACCAATAAAAACTTTATTTTTAACTTTAGCCGGGCGTATTGGTGTAGGTAGTATTGCGGGTGTAGCTTTAGCTATTTATATTGGTGGTCCAGGCACAATATTTTGGATGTGGGTTATTGCTTTAGTTTCTGCTGTTTTAGCGTACTGTGAAACTTTAATGGCTGTTAAATATAAGGTGAATATAAATGGTGAAAACATAGGCGGCCCTTTTTATTATATAAAAAAAGGTTTAAACAAAAAAACTTTAGCCGGCATTTATGCTGTTATAATTATATTTGCTTATTTATTTGGTTTTATTCCAATACAAGCTAATACCATTACTAAGTCTATAGCTGGTATTGATAATATTAATTATATTTTTATCGGGCTTGTTATAGCTATAATTACCTATAAAATAATAAAAGACGGCATAAAAAAAATAATGAAAGTTACCGATAAAATAGTTCCGATAATGACAATATTGTATGTAGCTATGGTCTTTTTTGTTCTTTTTAATCATACATCGGCTTTTAAGAATATGATTTTATTAATTATTAATAGCGCCTTTGAAATAAAACCATTTTTTAGTGGATTTCTACTTACGATAATAATTGGTATTGAAAGAGGGATTTTTTCTAATGAGTCAGGGCTTGGAATAGGGGCTATTGCTACTAGTGCGGCTTCGACGAAAACGCCAACTATTAGTGGATATATTCAAGTACTTGGAGTATATATTACAACAATTGTTATCTGTACGGCGACGGCTTTTATGATTTTGCTTTTTAATTATTCTTCTTTAGATATTGCAAACCCTAATGGTATTGAAATAACAAGTGCGGTCTTTAATTATCATTTTGGTAATATGGGACAAATACTTTTAATTATTATAATTATTTTATTTGCTTTTTCCACCATATTAACAGGTCATTATTATTGTGAATCGGCTATTAAATTTTTTAACGAAAAAAGAGATGTTTCTTTCTTAAAACTCGCAACTCCCATAAGTGTTTTCATTGGAGCCGTTACAAGCCCAACAATTATATGGAATATTATCGATATATTAGTTGCGATACTCGCGTTTATTAATATTTACTCTTTATTAAAATTAAAAGAAGAAATTTTACTATATCACCAAAAATATGATAAAATATTGCTTGAGGCGAAGAAGTATGATTAATAAAAAATGGGATATTATTTTAAAAGATGAAATGAAAAAGCCATATTTTCGAGATTTAGGTATTTTTGTAAAAAATGAATATGGAAAAAAGATTGTTTTTCCAGAATATAAAAATATATTTAATGCTTTAAGATATACTGATTATGATGAGGTAAA
>CALVRP010000134.1 GCA_944358665.1 uncultured Bacilli bacterium | reverse complement strand
CAATTAAAGCTTCATCTGTATTTTTATTGGTGTCTTTTTCAATTGTTTTTAAAATATATTCATCTTCACCAAACAAATCAAGAATATCTTCATCGCTTGAAAGTCCAATTGCTCTTAAAAGCGTAGTAATTGGAACTTTTCTTGTTCTATCAATTCGTACATAGACAATACCTCTAGCATCAGTTTCATATTCAAGCCAAGTTCCGTGTGAAGGGATAATTTGTGAGCCAATAGTAATACGACCATTTTTCTTGTCTACTTCTTTACTAAAGTAAACAGATGGAGATCTTACTAATTGAGAAACAATTGCTCTTTCGGCACCATTAATAATGAAAGATCCACTCTCAGTCATAAGTGGCATATCACCTAGATAAATCTCTTGTTCTTTAACTTCTCCTGTTTCCACATTAAAAAGTCTTGCTTCAACCCTAAGTGGAGCTGCATAAGTTGAATATCTTTCTTTACACTGCTTAATTGTGTAACGAGGTTCTTCGAAGGTATACTCGCCAAATTCAAGCGATAAATTTCCAGTAAAACTCTCCACTGGAAAAATATCATCAAAAACCTCTTTTATACCCTCAGTTAAAAACCATTCATATGATTTCTTTTGAATTTCTAATAAATTAGAAAGTTCAAGTGCATTTTTTGTTTTTGCGTAACTTCTTCTCTCACGCTTGTCATTAATCTTTTTAATTGTATAAGCCAAGTTTTCACCCCTATAGACTAGTTTTTTTGTGTGTCCATATACCAAAAAAAGTATATGCCGCCAATTTATAATTATAAACGTTTAGTAGCAACTTGTCAACGCTTTTTACACATAATTATATAAAATCCTTTATTTTTATTTATTAGTGTTGTCTCATACATTTTTGATAGTTCCTTAAATGTACTTTTTGCCCCTTGATCTTTGTGAATCACCAGCCAAAGCTGGCCATCTGGTTTTAAGTAATTATTTGCCTTAAATAAAAATTCATAAAGGACTTTTTTTCCCGCCCTAATTGGCGGATTAGTAACAATATAATCATATTTTTTTGTGACTTTTTCATAAATATTACTTACAAAAGCATTAACTTTACGGTTATTTATTTCGGCATTACGAATAGCTAAATTAACACTTCTCTCATTAATATCAACCATATCAACTGTACACGAAGCCGCTAAAACAATGCCAACCGGACCATAACCACAGCCCAAATCTAAAACTTCTCCTTTAATATTAGGTATGCTTTCTAAAAGAGTTCTAGTTCCAAAGTCCAAACCTCTTTTAGAAAAAACACCATTATCAGTTATAAAAGTATAATTTTCTCCTCTAACTTTTACTTTAATTTCTTTTTCATTGCTTTCTAAATTATCATTCGTAAAATAATGTGACATGTTTTTTCTCCCTTTTTATAAACGGCTAAAGCCCGCACTAAAAAGTGCAGGCTTTAAGGCTGGCTAATTATTTTAATTCTACAGTAGCGCCAGCTTCTTCGAATTTAGCTTTTAATTCATTAGCTTCATCAGTAGAAATATCTTCTTTAATGTTTCCACCATTATCAGCGATTTCTTTAGCTTCTTTAAGTCCTAAACCAGTAATATCTCTTACTAATTTGATAACTGGTATTTTATTTCCACCAGCGTTTGTAAGAACTAAAGTTACAGTACTAGGACCAGCAGCTTCTTCACTTGCAGCTGGAGCAGCAGCTACAGCAACAGCTGATGGATCTACACCAAATTCCTCCTTCATAGCGTCTACTAATTCTTTTACTTCTAAAATAGTCATTTCTTTAAGACCATCGATAAATTCTTCTTTTGTAAATTTTGCCATTTAAATCATTCCTTTCTAATTTCTATTTTTCCAACCCATCACTATATAAATCTAAACAAATTGATAAGTCGCGAACAGTCCCCATAAGTCCACCAGCAAGCATTGTAAGTAAGCCTTCTCTTGATGGAATGGTTGATAATTCTTTTAATTTTGCTTCATCAGCAATTTCACCTTCAACAATACCAGCTTTTAATTCTAAGGCCGGATGTTTTTTAGCGAAATCACTTAACACTTTAATTGGCGCAACTGCATCAGTACCAAAAGCTACAGCTTTAGGCCCTTTAAGCTCTTCAGCCAAATCAATATTTAACGCATCATACGCTCTTTTAACTAAAGTGTTTTTGTAAATCTTTAACTCTGAATCATTTTCTCTTAGTTTTCTTCTAAGTTCATTAGTTTCTTCAGCAGTTAAACCTTGATATTCAAAGAATATTGTTGAACTAGCATTTTTTGTTTTTTCGCTAATTTCACTAATTATTTCTTGTTTTTTATCTAGGATTTTTTGATTTGCCACTTTGTGCACCTCCTTTATAATTACCGTAAATAAAAGCCCTGTCCGAGACAGAGCAAAAGATTTAACAAATAAATCCCTCGGTAGGAAATTAAGCTTTACGCACCTACTGTCTACGGTTTTTGTTTCAATGACTAAATTATATCATATTAATTATTAAAAGTCAAAACTATTTATATCAATTTTAATTCCAGGGCCCATAGTTGAAGCGATTGAAATGTTTTTGATAAATGCGCCTTTAACAACGCTTGGTTTTGATTTAGCAATAAGAGTTACAAAAGCAACTAAGTTTGCCATTAAATCTTCATCACTAAACGAAACCTTACCAATTAAAGCATGAACATTACCAAATGAATCAGTTCTATACTCAACACGGCCTTTCTTTATTTCTTCAACTGCTTTTTTAGTATCTACTGTAACAGTTCCAGTTTTAGGATTTGGCATTAAACCTTTTGGTCCAAGCACACGTCCTAATTTACCTAAAGCAGGCATCATATCTGGAGTTGCTACAATAACATCAAAATCAAACCAATTTTCTTTAGCTATTTTATCTAGTAAATCAGTATCACCTACATAGTCAGCTCCAGCTTCTTTAGCAGCAGCCGCAGCATCACCTTTAGCAATTACTAATACCTTTTTAGTTTTACCAGTTCCTTTTGGAAGTAAAGCAGCACCTCTTAACTGTTGATCAGCTTTTCTAGTGTCTAAGTTTAAGTGCATTGCAAGCTCTACAGAAGCATCAAAGTTAGTAACTGATGTTTCTTTTACTAGTTTAATAGCATCTTCTTTAGTATAAAGTTTGTTTTTTTCCACTTTTTTAGCAGCTTCTTCATACTTTTTACTTTTTTTCATTATAATTCCTCCTTATGTGGTATTTGCGGATTATTCCTCCCACATAGGTAATACCTATGTTATTTATTTTTCTTCAACATTTACACCCATATTTAATGCTGTTCCTTTAACTATTTTAATAGCATCTTCCAAAGTATAACAGTTTAAATCAGGCATTTTGATTTCAGCAATTTCTTTAATTTGATCTTCAGTAAGAGTTGCTACAACTTCATTTCTACCCTTAGTTGACCCTTTCTGAATTTTGCTAAATTTCTTAATTAAAAATGCAGTTGGTGGAGTTTTTACTACAAAGTCAAAACTTCTATCTTCATAAATAGTGATTTCAACTGGTAGAATATCTCCCATTTTATCTTTAGTTGCATCATTATATTTAGTACAAAATTCTTGTAAGTTAATTCCCGCAGGCCCTAGCACTGTACCAACTGGTGGTGCTGGTGTTGCTTTTCCAGCCGGAATTTGTAATTTTATTTTCTTTGCGACATTTGCCACGAAAAACACCTCCTAAATATTTTTTTCGCGTAGTGGTCATAATGATCATCCGCTTATCAATCTCCCACTATATAAACTGCACATAAATACAGCTATTTAATAATAACACATTTTTATAAAAATGTAAACTTTTTGTATGAATTTTACAATAAAATATGCATTATCTGTTTAAATGTATGATATTTATATATTTTTATTAATAAAACAAGGCCTATTTTAAGCCTTGTTAATTTGTGATAATTTAAGTTCAACAACAGTTTCTTGACCAAATAAATCTAGAGCCACTTCTAACATAGCATTTGCAACATCAACTGATTTAATTTTGCCATACATACCACTAAATGGGCCATCTACAACTTTAACACTTTCTCCTTCTTTTAAGTCGTTATTTAAATCAAGTCTACTCATACCCATTGAGCCAAGAACTCGGTCAACTTCTTCAGTCGTAAGTGGGAATGGTTTAGCTCCTTTTCCTGAAGAACCAATAAAGCCAGTAACACCTGGAGTATTACGAACAACGAACCAAGCTTCATCAGTCATAACCATTTCAACCAATATATAACCTGGAAACATTTTTTTTACTTTCTCTTTGCCATCTTCACTAATTTCTGTTTGTTCAGGAACAACTACCCTTAAAATATAATCTTCCATCCCCATAGAACTAGCGCGCATTTCTAATTTTTCTTTTACTTTATTCTCATGTCCTGAATAAGTGTTTACAACATACCATTCTTTTTGCATTATAAATTCTCCTCCGCAAACGTTCTAATTCCAGCAATAATAACATCAGAGGCAACAAAGAAAGCGGCAAACACAACAACGCAAACTAATATAGCTGTAGAATATTTAACCATATCTTTTTTCTTCGGCCACCTTACTCTACCCATTTCTTTTTTAACACCAGCAAAAAACTTTCCTACTTTTTTCACATTATCACCTACTTTTAATTTATGTTTTTTCTAAATAAAAAACACTTGTTTTCGTGTCAAGTACATATTAACATAATTTTACTCAAAATACAAGTATTTTATTAATTATTTTAATTTTTTTGCTTTATATTTAATCCTTTGAACAGCATTATCAATAGCCTTAACATCTTTTCCTAAAAGTTTAGCGATTTCTTTATATTCAAAGCCATAATATCTCATATCTAATACCATAAGCTCTAAATCAGTTAATTTATCTTTTAACATACTATATTTTTGGGTTTTATCTTCTTTAGAAGCGACAATCTTACTAGGATCTAGAGAGAAATCTTTGACAACTTTATCCAAACTATTTAAAGCTTCCTTTTCATCAATAGCCTCTATTGATATTGATTCATTTAAAATTTTATGTTTTTGTCTTTTTGTACCAACAATATAACTAAGCATAGCTTTTTCTATACATAATTTAGCATAAGTAAAAAATAAAATGTTTTTATTTTGATCATAATATTTAATTGCATGACTAAGACCTATATTCCCTTCCTGGATTAAATCATTAAACTCTATACCATTATTTTTTTGATACATTTTTTTCGCAATTTTATTAATTAAAGGTTCATACTTTTTATATAAAGCATCACTTGCTGCTTCATTTTCATAAACCATATTAAGAAGTTCATAATCATTTAACTCTTTGTAATTCATCGATTTCTAACCGCCTCATAAATAACTAAGGCCGCTGCTACTGAAGCGTTTAAACTGTTTACTTTCCCGTTCATTGGAATAGATGCGATAAAATCACAGTTTTCACGGATAAGTCGGCTAAGGCCTGTACCTTCACTGCCAATTATAATTACAACTTTTCCCGAATAATCAATATCTTTAAAATCAGTTCCCTTAATATCGGTACCAATTACCCAGTATCCTTGCTTTTTTAATTCTTTTATAGCATTTACCAAATTACTTACCATAGCTATTTTTGTATTTTCTATGGTCCCAACGCTTACTTTAATAACAGTAGAATTTACTTTAACCGCCCGATCTTTAGGAATAATTATTCCTTTAACTCCGGCTGCTTCACAAGTACGAACAATAGCACCAAAATTATGTGGATCTTCTAGATGGTCTAACATAACAATAACATCACTTTCCATAACTTCTTTTAAAGAGGCATACTTATAGTCATCTACTTTTAAAATAACTCCTTGATGATTACCTTTTTCCATCTTGTCTAAATCTTTTCTTTCTTTATAATTGATTTTAACATTTTTATTTATTAATTTATCTAAAATATCTTTGTCAGTAAAATTTTTATAAAGAAAAGCTTCTTTAACATCTTCTTGATTTAAAGCTTCTCTAACGGCATTTTTTCCATATATATACATTTAATCACCCACTATATAATTCATTATTTCTTCTATTCTTTCTTTGTCATTTTTTAAATCTAAATAACCAATTAAAGCTTCTAAACCAGTTGACCTTTTATAAGTTATAATATCTGTACTCTTAGGGCTTCCGTGGCTTTTATGATTACGCGCTCTTTTAATAATATTTATTTCTTCTTCAGTTAAAAAATTATCTTTAAGCATTCTTTCTAAAAAATTGCTTTGTGATTTGGCGCTGACATAATTTATTGCTTCTTTTTGCAGTTCATTTACTTTATTAATGTTTTTATTAATCAAATGCTTCCTGATGTAAAGTTCATAAACGGCATCTCCAAGATACGCAAGTGCTAAAGAATTAATATTGAAAATATTTAAATATTTATTTATTAATTTTAAGTCTTCTCTATCTTTAGAACGATTCAATTTCTTTTTAAAATCAATAATTCCATTTAAATTTTGAATTTTAAAACTTTCTAGTAAATCATAATTTATTTTATCATAGTTATAGGTACTAAAGTCAATAATATTATCAATATTATAAACTTCTATGTCTTTATCATGACTTTTTAACTGACAATTATAATTTTCAAGTAAATATTCTTTTAATTTAGGAGAAACCGTAATATCAATGTCTTCAGCTTTATCTTTTATTCCTCTTAAAACTAAAGCGGCTGAAGCAATAATGACGTATTCTTTCTGATCAAAATTATAATTATTTAACGTTTCAATAATTTGTCTTTTATTCATGTTTTCCCTCTATAAATCTATCAAATGTTACACCTTTAATATAACCATTTTTGACATCGTTAATAATTAATGTTATGACTTTATCATAATCAATATTTCCACCTTTAATAAGGCAGCCTCTTTTACGACCAATCTCTTCTAACGTCGTAACTATATCATCATTAAGTTCTTCGGTATATCTTTCTTTTAAAATATCAGGATAATATTTTTCTAAAGATTTTAAAATATATTCAGCCACTTCAAACATTGGTAAAACTTCTTCCTTAATAGCCGTAAAAGCCGCTAAATTAAAGGCTTGTCCCTCTTCTAATTTTGGCCATAAAATACCGGGAGAATCTAAAAGTTCAATATTATCATTTACGCGAATCCACGCTAAACTTTTAGTGACACCAGGTTTATTGCCAATGGTTGCGACTTTTTTACCAGCTAAGCGGTTAATTAAAGTACTTTTACCAACATTAGGAATACCAATAACTAAAACTCTAACTTTTCTTTTTTTAAGACCAGAGTCCGCTCTTTTTTGATTAAACTCTTTCATAACATCCATAGTTAAATTAATAAGTGGTTTTAAATTAGCATTACCTTCTAAATTTAGAGGTAAAACTTTATAACCTTTTTTTTCATAGTATTTAATCCATTTATCAGTTTCTTCTTTATCACATAAATCATATTTGGTCATAATTAAGATTTTAGGTTTATTTTTAATAATATCATCACTATCTTCAATTTTTGAAGAATAAGGCATTCTCGCATCAATTACTTCGTAAACCAAATCTATTAAAGATAAATTTTCTTTAATAAGTCTTTTTGTTTTTGCCATATGAGCAGGATACCAATTAATATGAACTTTCCCTTGTTTATCTACATTACTCATTTTTATCACCATTATTACTTTCTTCTATATTTTTTGCTTCATTTAAAAAATTATCAAAATCTGATCGATATAATTTATCTTGTTTTATTTTAAATTTATCATATTCTTTATACGCTAATTCTTGTGCGACTTTGGCAGATATTTTTCCAGCATTATGGAGAATTTCTTTCCCATTAAATTGTAGAAATGCATTTAATTTTTCTACCCAATCCTTCATTGTCATCGCATTATGATTTTCTGCTTGTAATTCCGCATAATCTAAATACATAGTAACAATTCTATTTAAATCTTTTATTTCTTTCTCATTTAAATGGTTTTTGGCAACATCAACATCATACCTATATATTGGCCCATCAGGAGAATTTTTCCAATTAGTTAAACCCATATTTTCCTTATTAGCATTTACTCTATTATATATAATTTCCGCTGCTGTTTGACCAGTTATTGCATAGTGTAACTTATTCTGTACAGTTTTAAAAAATCCTTTTGTTATTTCTGAATTTTTATCATAATCAATACTACATGATGAGTATATATCTGTGATTTTTTGATAAAATCTTCTCCCACCAGAACTTATGTCGGAAATTCCGACGGAAGTTTCTGATTTTAGCTCACCATCTTTTAATATATTGTTTATATGTTCTGTAATTGTACTCCTAGCAGTACCAAATAATTCGGCAATCAAATCTTGTGTTAACCATAGATCATTATTAATGAGCATTACACTAACTTTAATATCATCATTTCCATCTTTATATATTAAAAAATCATGCATAGTTGTTTGTAAATGCTTGTTTGGGTTTGTTTTATCACTATTCATAAGTTACACCTTCTTTCTAATTTTAATTTATATAGGGGGTTACCATGCGATATCAAGCAATTAATATGAACTTTCCCTTGTTTATCATTTTTATCACTCCCTTGATTTAAATCTATTTAATTATAACATAATTTTCATTCAAAATAAAAAGTAGAATTTTCATCTACTATTAAATCATCATTAATTCATTGACTATTTTAACACAATTTTGATATTTAATATAATTTTCACCATTTTCAGAAGTGTGTGCACATTTTCACACACTTGATTATATTCCACTTCTTCTTCAGCAAATATATTCTTTGCTTTTTGAACTAGTAAGACTTTTTTTGTAAATTGAATTACATTGCAACTTACCAGTTTTATAAATATTTTAGTTATATATCTTTATTTTCTAATTGTTTTTTATCAATATACTCATAGCTTAATGCATTTTTTGAAGATACTGCCGATCTATTTGTTTCTTTTTCATATAGATTTTTTGCGCCTTTAGCGACGCCACCACCACGTTTAGCAACTTTTAAATTTTCTTTAAGTCCTTGAGGCTTTTCTGAAATAGCAATATCTCTAGTAGCAATTTCTCCTATATTTGTTAATGCGACTTCTATATCTGTCATGTTATCCCTTAAGGATTCTTTCCTAAGACCTTTATATTTTTTATATTCACTAGCCTTCATACCTGACCATTCTTTATATATTTCATTAGTTAACATGGCAAATTCTACAGGTTTATTAATACCGCCTTCTTGCCATACATCTGTAAGTTTAAAACGATCGACAATTGAAACTAATCTAGCTTTTATCCATTCGTCACTATAACCTTTGTTACGATAATAATTAACAGCTCTATTGACAGCTATTTCCGGATCAAACACTTCATTTATTCTTTCATCACCTAAACCGGCAAGCCAAAGTTTAAACGGTTCAGCTTTAGGACTTGGTACTGATTCAATAAGTCTTAAAATTCCTTTTGTATCTAATGTATCTGTTAAATAGTTTTTCCCATCTTTTTTAGATTTCATTTTTAGTTGCACGATATTTTCGTGCAACTCACTACCTTCCCGTTTTAGTTGTCTTTTTAAATCACTCCAATAATTTCTGGGGATTTTACTGTCAGTTAAAGCACTTATAACATCTACCACACTAAAGTAATATTCTTCTTTCTCATCATTCCAAACACTTCTTATCTCTTTTTCTTCAAAAAGATTAGTAATTGTTTCTAATTTATTATTCATTTATGATCACCTTCCTTAAGTTATTTTTTTAACCCTAAACCAGAAAGTAACATAATACCTCGCTCTTTATTATTATAACAAAAAAACAGGTTGCATGACTACCAGTTTTTTAGTAAATAAAAGTAAAATTTTCTTCTACTATTAAGTAGTAATTATTCATCTATATCTATCTCAAGCTCTTTAGCAGTTTTCAAATATTCATTTATCAAATTTTCATCTTTAGAAGCAATAACCTTTTTTGTTAATTTTTTAAAATCTAAATCTTCAGTTACCGCATACATAAACTCAGTTAGATAATAAGCATCTCCCTTTTCAATGAAATAATCTTCTATTTTTGAAAAATTCATATTCTTGCCTTCATAATTAAAAGCTAAACGCCACAAAGCCTCCCGTTTATCTTCTTTTATACCAATATCTATCAAGTCGTTAAACTTTTTTTCTGTTATTTTAAGTGGTCTTGGTACAGATATATACTGCGTAATAAAATACAATAATTCCTTATCAGTCATTTCCTTAACATAATTACCTAATAATGAATTCTTATTAAATAATTTACATATTTCAGTATATAATTTGCCACCATCCCGAACTTCTTTTCTATCTTCAATTAAACTATCATATTGTTTTTCAGCGAACGCTTTTATTTTCTTATCTAATTTTTCGCTAGCTCTTGCTTTTTCTATCAAATCTAATAAATAATCTATTTGGGCTATTCTTTGCTTTTCTTCCTCATCAATTTCATTAGGAATACCTTTTTTTATTTCTTTAATATCTAAAATTAACTGATTAATAGTTTTTTCTTCTTTAATTACTTTAGATAAATTTATTTTTTTTAATTCTTCAAGTAATTCATCACTATTAATAAACTTATTAATATAACTATACATTAAATTTAATAATTCCATTTTATTCCTCCTTTTCCATTATTATTTCTATTACTTGTATTTTATCATATTTAAATAATAATATATTCATATATTTTTCATGATTTTTTCACTAAATTAACAATACTAGTTATTAAAATATAAATGGTGATTACATGAAAAGAGTATTTTACTTTGATAATGTTAAGGGAATTTTAATATTATGTGTTATTTTAGGTCATACACTAAGTGCGACTTCAACTTATTATAATTTTGATTATGATTTTTTTAAAATAATTGCATTTTTTATGATGCCAACGTTTCTTTTTGTAACCGGTTATTTCGCCAGTAAAAGTCACAAACCACCTTTACAAAGAGCTCTAAGACTATTTAAATTTTATATTATATTTCAAATATTAATAACATTATATTATGCATTTGTTTTAAAGATAATTGATTTTGATTGGGCCTTTCTTTTTACCCCGCGTTACACTTTATGGTATCTTTTGACTTGTGCCTGTCTTTATCTATCAGAATATTTAATTAAAAAATTTGAGTTTAAAAAATTATTCATTATCAGTTTAATTCTGGCCCTAGGTTGTGGCTTTATTCCTTTTATAAATGATTTCTTATCTTTATCTAGAACAATTACGGCCTTTCCAATGTTTTTATTAGGTTATAAAGCTAGTGAAATTGATTTAATGGCTCTAGTAAATAAATATAAGAAACCAGCATTAATTTATTCAAGCTTAATAATTATTATATTTCTTTTTAATAGTGATTTCTTTACTTTTAAAGATACATATTTAAAATATAGCTATTATGTTTATGATGATCCATTTACCGGTTTTATCAAAAGATTAATTTTATATGGTTTATTCTTCGTATTTAGCTTAGCCTTTTTAAATATTGTTACTAAAAACAAAACCATATTTACTAAATTAGGTAGTCAAACTTTGTATATCTATTTATTTCACGGAGCAATTGTAAAAACATTAGTAACATTAGAGTTACTGCCAAAAGGCTCTGTTATTGGAACAATTATTGCTTATATCATCGCATTTATCGGTAGTTTATTCATTTCTATGATTATAACAAAAGCTCAAAACTTACGAAAAGAAAACGAATATTTAAATAAAAAACTATTAGCAAGTAAATATTGCTAATAGTTTTTATTTGTTTATTTTTCCAATTTCAGAAAATGGAAATAAACTTAAGTTTGTAGAACCTGCAATACCATTTTTATGAACCAGGCCGATTATTCGGCTATCAGTCGAATTATTGCGATTATCACCCATAACAAAATAATAATCATCAGGTATAACATCATAACCAATTTCTTCTAATTTGAAATCGCTTGTTTTTTGAGTACTAATAAAATCTTCTTTAACACGTTTTCCATTTATATATAGTTTATTATCTTTATATTCAACGTATTCTCCAGGAAAGCCAACAATTCTTTTAATTAGTCTTGAACCATTGTAATCAAAAACCACAATATCAAATCTTTCAAAAGAATGATCATATTTTTTTAATAATAATATTTCATTATCTTTTAATGTTGGATACATTGAAGTTCCTTCAACTTGAACTGGTGTTATGATAAAAGCTCTAAGTAAAACGACAATTAAGATAATAACTATATAAGGAATTAACTCTTTTATAATATTTTTCTTTTCTTTTTGTTCTGTTTTTTCTTCTGTCTTTTCCATTTTCTTCACCCTTTAAATAAAAATAAGGCCATAGCCTTATCTTCTTTCTTTTATTTTTGCTTGGCCTTTTAAGTTACGTAAATAATTTAATTTAGCTCTTCTAACTCGACCTTTTCTAACAACTTCAATACTGTCAATTCTTGGTGAGTTAAATGGGAATATTCTTTCTACTCCTACGCCGCCAGATTTTTTTCTAACTGTGAATGTTCTACCAACACCACTACCGGCAATTGACATTACGAAACCTTCAAAAGCTTGAATTCTTTCACGTTTACCTTCAATAATTTTGTAATTTACTCTAACTGTATCTCCTACTCTAAATTCAGGAAGATCAGTTCTAATTTGACTTTGAGTAATTTTGTCAATTATATTCATACGTCCTCTCTCCTTTACTTAAATCTATGGTCATAAGTATTGTCCCAGCGGACCACGACATAAAGATTTTATCATATATTATAAAAATATGCAAGCGGAATAAAATAAATATTAAATTCTTTTACCTTCGGCGATTTGCTGTATATTCACTTTGTTTTTGCGTAGCTTTAATTTTCCTTTTAAGTTCATCTTCAACCAGTTTTACTTTAGAAAGCAGCATCCTGATATAATAGGGATCCAAATACTTTGAATAGCGATTCATAATAATCTGTTTATATCTTTGTAGATCGTTGATAACTAAATTAAGATCATCTGGATCAGTATCATCATCATCAGTATTTAAAACGCTGATTAAATATTTTAAATAGGCATCTAGTTTTTTTGTTATTTTTCTTTTTAAAACATTTTCGATCAAAGATGGTTCTACTACCGTTAAACGGCTAACTTCGACGCCATCATATTCAACGTTATTTTGCGGTTTAATATGAAAGCCATCAACATTACTTTCACTTAAATAACATGACACCGTACTACTGTTTTTCATAATAACATAATATTTACTCATAAAATCAGCTCTTTTCTAATAAATCTGGTCGTCTCTCTTTAGTTCTTTTTAAACTTTCTTCCCTGCGGTATTTTTCAATATTCGCATGGTGTCCAGAAAGTAAAACTTCCGGAACTTTTAAACCTCTAAAATCAGCCGGTCTAGTATATACTGGATAATCTAATAAATCATTATTAAAAGATTCTTTTTTATGAGACTCTTCATTAATAACACCAGGGAGAAGCCTTACTACACTATCAGTAATAACCATACTAGGTAGTTCCCCACCAGTTAAAACATAATCACCAATGCTTAACTCTTCATCAGCTAAAGTACGAATTCGCTCATCAAAGCCTTCATAATGGCCACAGATAAACATTAAACTTTTTTCTTTAGCTAAATCGTAGGCCATTTTCTGATTATATTTTTTCCCTTGCGGGGTTAGTAAAATAACTTTAGTATCTTTAGTTTTAATGTCTTCTACGGCATCAAAAATAGGTTGCGGCATTAAAACCATCCCTTGGCCGCCACCAAAAGCATAGTCATCAACACATTTATGGGGATCGGTACTATAGTCTCTGAAATTATGAACATTTATTTGAACCTTATTATCATTAATAGCTCTTTTAATTATAGATGAATTTACAAATCCGTCAAACATTTCCGGAAATATTGTTAAAATATCAATCTTCATCGATAAGTCCTTTTATTAAATTTATTTCAATTCTATCGTTATTAATCTTTTTAATAAATTCATCTACATAAGGAATTAAATATTCTTTACCATCTTTTTGAATAACTAAAAGTTCTTTACCGGCATTTTCTTCAACTCTTAATACCCTGCCAATTAATTTATCATTACTATAAACTTTAAGTCCAATTAAATTTTCATTTAAAACGCCAGAAAAATTATAATCATTTTCATCGATATAAACTTTTTGACCTTTAAAACTTAAAACGTCATTAATATCATTATAACCATCAAAAGTTAGCATATCGTATTTCTTATGAACTCTATATGTTTTAATTGTTAATTTTGTACCATCAATATAAATGTTATTATCTTTTTTAAAAACTTCGTCTTTATATTTAAAATTAGAAAGGATTCTTAACTCACCTTTAATACCGTGAGTATTTGCCACTTTTCTAATACAAATCATCTTATCACCTTCCTAACTCATATAAAATAATACTAGTAGCCACGGCAACATTTAAACTTTCACACGCTTTATTCATAGGAATATAAAGGTATTCATCGCAAAGTTTTAAATTTTCTTCGTTAACGCCGTTTCCTTCATTGCCCATTATTATAGCAAACTTTTTATTTTTTTCAAGTAGTTTTATTTCTTTTCCACCATTAACTTTTGTTCCATAAATGATATAACCTTTTTCTTTTAAAAAAGAAATTATTTCCGGAATATTAGCTTTTATGATATTGATATTAAAAATCATGCCTTGGGCTGATCTTAAAACTTTAGGGCTATAAATATCAGCACATTTTTCACTTAAAATAATTGTTTTTATATTAAAGGCCACACTACTACGAATTATCGTTCCTAAATTTCCCGGATCTTGGACATCATCTAAAATAACAACATTACCAGAAATTTCACCTTTTTGTTTCCGGCAAACACCTATTATTTTAGGTACTGATGGTAAGTCACTTAAACTTTTCATAACCTCTATACTAACGTAATTCGTCTGAACCTTAAAATCATATTTATGACCTTCTAAAACAAATATTTCCATTAAAGCATTATTTTTTATAGCTTCTTTTATTAGGTGCTCGCCCTCAATTAAAAATAAATTTTCTCTATCTCGGTATTTCTTTTCCTTTAACTTTCTAATTTCTTTTATTTTCGAATTATTTAAAGACGTATAAAGCATAAAATCACCACTTCAATTTTATCAAAAAAAATACCTGTAGTCCAGATATTAGATTAATAGGAAATAATCATTTTTAATTTTTTTCAAAATAAAAAAGGGTTCTTTTAATTTTTCTCTTATGATATATGTAGAGGAAGATAATTATGCTAGGAAACCTCATGCCTCCCAGAAAGGAGGTGATGCTTATGGAGGAATATGGAATACTTAGTTATTCTGGTAGTCATTTTATTCTTAATAAAAGACCATCCCTCAAGCCCAAAATAGGCACAAAAAAACCTAGCATAAGCTAGGCTAAAACCTTTAGAGGTTACCTAGTGGTCTTCCTCTTTAAATATAATATAACATATTTTATGTTTTTATACAATAATTATTTAATTTCTAGTTACAGTTTTCACTAAATTCATATTTGTAATTAGCTTGCGTACTAGTTCCTTCATTAGTTATTTTAACACAAGCCTTATTTAAATTATATGTTTCGTCACTACCACCAATAGTAATATTTCCATCACTATTAGTTTCTAAAAAACCATCATCTATTAATTTTTTTAAAGAAACTGTCGTATAATCATTCTTATTTTCTGGCAATGAAAACGCATTACTACCAGCCCAACTTTCAGCAGCTTTTTCAAAAGATTCTTCTTGAACAGTTTTACTATCATCAAGTCCACCTTCAATTAGACCTTGAATTAAAGGTACTGTAATCACTGCTAAAATAGCTAGTATCGCGAGTACTCCTAATAATTCTATTAATGTAAATCCTTTATTCATATTATTCACCTATAATAATTATAAAAAATATTATTTTTTTTTGCAAGAGCATCTTGTACTTTTTTTATATAAATGGACATACACTTTATTGGTGATGCCGATTGTTTATTAAACATATTCATAGTAGAATGAAACTAATTTTAGTTATTATTGCTGTTATATTTCTTGTAATTATTGGTAAAGTTTTTTATATTCAAGTTATTGAATACGACAAATTAAATAAATCCGCTAGTAATTTATGGAGTCGAAATTTACCGATTAAAGCCGATAGAGGCATTATCTACGATCGAAATGGCGTTGTTTTAGCCGATAATGTTACTACAACTTCCTTAGTATTAATTCCTAATCAAATTGAAGATAAAGAAGATACCGCAAAGAAACTAGCCGAAATCCTTGGAGTCACTACCGAAGAGATGCTCGAACATGCTAATAAAAAAACATCAATTGAAAGAGTTCATCCAGAAGGAAGGAGACTTTCTTATGAAGTAGCTGATAAAATAAAGGATTTGGATTTACCTGGAGTTTATTTAGTTAAAGAATCACAAAGATACTACCCTTTTGATACTTATATGTCTCACACTTTAGGTTTTGTTGGTATTGATAATCAAGGTCTTAGTGGACTTGAACTCATGTATGATGATTATTTAACTGGCGAAGATGGGGCGATTAAATATTATAGTGACGCCAAAGGTAATAAACTAGAACTTAGCGAAGTTTATGAACAACCACAAAGTGGTATGAACATTACTTTAACTATTAATCATGAAATTCAAGAATCCGTTGAAAGAGAACTAGATAATGCGGTAACTAAATTTAATCCCGATCAAGCCTTAGCTATTGTCATGGACCCTAATAGCGGGGAAATTCTCGCCATGTCATCACGACCTAACTACTCCCCTTCTAACTATACCAAATATACCACCGAAAAAATTAATCGAAACTTGCCAATTTGGGCCACTTACGAACCAGGATCAACATTTAAGATTATTACTCTAGCCGCTTCTCTAGAAGAAGGAACTGTTGATCTTGCGAAAGATAATTACTATGATTCCGGTAGCATTAAAGTTGAAAATGCAACTATTCACTGTTGGAAACACGGCGGTCATGGTGAGGAAACTTTTATGCAAGTAGTTGAAAATTCTTGTAACCCAGGATTTGTTGTTTTAGGACAAAGACTTGGTAAAAATAAATTATTTAGTTATATTAACAAATTTGGTTTTGGAACAAAAACCGGTATTGATTTAAATGGTGAAAGCACTGGTATTATTTTCCCTCTAGATAAAGTTGGACCGGTAGAACTCGCTACAACTGCTTTTGGTCAAGGTGTTTCGGTTACTCCGATTCAGCAAGTAACGACCGTTAGTGCCGCTGTTAATGGTGGAATTTTATATAAACCATATATTGTTAAAAGTATTAATGAACCAGAAACAAATACCGTTATTAAAGAAACTAAAAAAACGGTTGTTAGAAAAGTTATTAGTGAAAAAACTAGCGAAAAAGTTAGAGATGCTTTAGAACATGTTGTTGCTTATGGTAGTGGTCGAACATCTTATATTGAAGGCTATAGAGTTGGCGGAAAGACAGGGACCGCCCAAAAAGTTGAAAATGGTAGATATTTAGATAATAATTATATTTTATCATTTATTGGCGTTATGCCGGCTAATGATCCTGAGGTTGTTGTTTACGTAGCTATCGATAACCCTAAAGGTGTTGTTCAATACGGCGGGGTTACCGTTGGCCCGATTGCTAAAAACATTTTAACTGATTGCATCAGTGCTTTAGGGATTGAAAAACAAGAAGGTGGACTTGTGAAAAAAGCTTCTTATACTGATGCAAAAACAGCAAAAGTCACTGATGTTACTGGAATGACTGTTAGCGAAGCAAAAAAAGCCTTATCTAAATTTAACGTTGATGTTGAAGGCTCTGGTGATAAAGTCACTTATCAGTCACCAGAAGCTGGAACAACACTTGAGGAAGGCGAAACTATTAGAATATTTACTAGTTAGGAGGAATTAAGATGCTAATACTTACAAAATCAGTTATGGCGATGATGATTGGTTTTATCTTTGCAGTTATTATTGCAACGATTTTAATTCCTTTTTTAAAAAAAGAAAAAGCGGGTCAAAGTATTAATTATTATCTTCGAAAAACTCACCACAATAAAGAAGGAACCCCAACGATGGGCGGACTTATCTTTATTATTCCCACCATCTTTGTAATTTTGATCTTTATAATTCTCGGGAAAATTGAATACAGTACAAATTTATTAATTATTTTATTCACTTTTGTAAGCTATGCCTTTATTGGTTTTCTAGATGACTATTTAATTATTAAAAGACATAACAACAAAGGCCTTAGTCAAATTCAAAAACTTACGATGCAGATAGTTATTGCCATTATATTTTTCTATCTCTTTATGAAAGGCGACAATGAACCTTTACTTTGGATTCAAAGTTTAGATATTAAATTAGATATTGGATTTTTCTATGGAATATTTATTTTATTTATCTTAGTGGCCAGTAGTAATGCGGTTAATTTAACTGATGGATTAGATGGCCTGGCTGGCGGTCTTTCAGTAATTGTCTTTTTAACTTTTGGAATTATTACTTGGAATACCGGATGGCTTGAAGGATATGATGCAATGGCGATATTTGCTTTTGTGTTAACTGGGTCCCTACTCGGCTTTCTTCTATTTAATACTAACCCGGCTAAAGTATTTATGGGGGATACTGGATCTCTGGCTTTAGGAGCTACTATTGGGGCTTTTGCCATTTTAACAAGACATGAAGTCCTACTAATTTTAATTGGTATTGTTTTTGTTATTGAAACACTTTCTTGTATTATTCAAATAATTTATTTTAAACTAACTGGCAAAAGATTTTTCCCAATGACCCCTATTCATCATACTTTTGAAAAAAAAGGTATGTTAGAAAGTGATATTGTTAAATTATTTTGGACCATCGGCCTAATTAGTGCGATGATTGCCCTTATATATGGAGTATGGATATGAGAAAAACAAATTTAAGTTTAATTATTGCCGTTATAACAATATCACTATTTGGCCTTTTAATGATTTATTCTGCCTCTTATGTATGGGCTGAATATAAATTTGATGATCCATTTAAATATGTTAAAAATCAAGGAATGTTTTTAATTATTGGAATTATTTTAATGCTACTGGTTAGTAAAATACCTTTTGAAAAATATTATAAATATTCTAGTAAAATATTTGCCGTTTGTTTCATTTTGCTTATTTTAGTTTTGTTTTTCGGTACTGAAAGAAATGGTAGTAAAAGCTGGTTTGGTATTGGTTCTTTTGGTATTCAGCCTAGTGAATTTATGAAACTGGCGATGATTATTTTCACCAGTAAATATCTTTATAACAACCGAAAAGATTTAGGTAATATTAAAAAAGGCGTCTTACCTATTTTAGGAGTTACTTTAATTATTTTCGCTTTAATAATGTTACAACCAGATTTTGGAACTGGTGTTATCTTAGTTATGGGAGTAATTGGTCTTTTATTTATCGGTGGCGTCGATATCAAATTTTTCTTAAAAATTGGCCTACTCGGAATTATTGGAATTGTTCTTTTAATTTTAGCGGCCCCTTATCGTTTAAAAAGAATCTTATCTTTCTTAAATCCATGGGAAGATCCATTAGGCAGTGGCTTTCAAATAATTCAGTCATTATATGCGATTGGCCCTGGTGGCTTGTTTGGCTTTGGTCTCGGGGAATCAAGGCAAAAACATTTCTATCTTCCAGAACCGCAAACTGATTTTATATTTTCCATTATTAGTGAAGAATTTGGTTTCTTAGGCGTTATTATTGTTTCATTATTATTTATTACGATTATTTATTTAGGTATTAAAATAGCTTTAAAATCAAATAATTTATTTGGTAAGTATTTAGCTTTTGGAATTGTCTTTTCATTAGGTTTTCAAGCACTTTTAAATTTAATGGTTGTTGTAGGATTAATTCCAGTAACTGGTGTTACTTTACCTTTCCTTTCTTATGGTGGTTCAAGTTTATTAATTACTTTAGTTTCAATAGGTATTGTTTTAAATGTAAATAGAAGGGAATAAATTTACAAAAAAATATAGTTTTACTTATTTCTATTAGGTTATATAAAAATCATATGGATAAAATTATAAAGTATTGCATAAAATATTTATACGAGATAAATAGTAACACAATGTATGCGTATAATAAAACATTGTGTTGACAAAAGTGCAAAAAAACTATATAATCAAAATAGAAATGAGGGATAGTATGGAATCTTTAAATTTAAATGTTCGCGTAGATGCGAATGACAAAAAAAGGTTTGAACAATTTTGTAGTAGCGTTGGAATGAATGTGTCTACAGCGGTTAATATGTTTATAAAAGCAGTATTAAGAGAGCAAAAATTACCTTTTGAAGTGCGAGCAAATACTTTTGATGATACAGTTTATGAGAAACTAAGAAATGCCGAATTAGAAATGAATGATAATTCTAAAAGATATTCTAAAGAAGATGTTTTAGAAAGTATGAATAATATCATAGGTTAATATTTATGTATAGAATAGAATTTTTACCAATTGCTAAAAAAGATATTGAGGATATTATTTATTATATTTCTTATGATCTAAAAAATATTACTGCTGCTAAAAAACTTAGAGATTTATTTATGAGTGGTATTGATAACATTTTAGAATTTCCTTATGGAAATGCTGTTTACAAGCCGATTGGTGTTTTAAAAAATGAATACAGAAGTTATAAAATTAAGAATTTTCTTATGTTTTATACTATAAATGAAAAAGAAAAATTAATTACTGTCGTTAGAGTTTTATACCAAAAAATGGATTTTAATAATATATTAAAATAACTTAAGATCGAAGTCTATGCTCTATTCTACTATTTTAAATAAAACCCTAAATTATATTAAAAAAATATAGTTTTGTTACTATATTTTTTTATTATCAGCCATAAATAATTTTAAATAATCATAAGAAGATTTAACCGCTTCACCATTTTTTAACATTTCTTCAAATTCTTTAAATGATGTCCATTTAACATTTTGTACTTCATCTTCACCAACAATAATATCATTAATAGCAATATTCTTTTTTAAAAGCCAAACATCAGCAAAATCTCTTGTCCTTTTATATGAAGCTATAAATTCCAAGTCTTCTTTCTTTACTATAATACCAAGTTCTTCTTTTAATTCTCTTACCGCCCCTTCAATACTAGTTTCTCCAGCTTTAACTGCGCCACCAGTATTGGACCACATATTAGGGAATTTATGGGCCGTACTTAATCGTTGTTGTAATAGTAACTGTCCTTTATCATTAATAATCCAAATGTGGACTGATAAGAGGTAATAACCTTCTGGTATATTATGCTTGTCAGCAATTTCTCCTGTAAACTCTTTTCTAGTATTTAAAACATCTACTAATTCCATTTTTAGCCTCCTATTTTCATATTACATATTTAAAAGTATTATAACATATTTCACAAATTTTATTGACTGTTTTACATAGAATTATGTATAATTAAAAAGTATTTGGAGGGTTATGTTATGGAATTAGTTGATTTTATATTGCATTGTAATGAATATATAGGTCAATTTATTAATGATTATGGAAGTTTTATTTATGCGATTTTATTTATAATAATTTTTTGTGAAACTGGTCTTGTATTTATGCCATTTTTACCAGGGGACTCTTTGATATTTGCTGCCGGTACTTTTGCAGCTATTGGGGAAATGAATTACTTCTTATTACTAGTTTTAATTATTTTAGCGGCAGTTCTAGGTGACACTGCTAATTACGAAATCGGTAAACATTTTGGTAGGAAGATAGTTGATAATAAAAAATTTACTTTAGTTAAAAAAGAACATTTAGATAAAGCTGATGCTTTAATTGCTAAATACGGCGGGGCTGCAGTGTTTATTGCTAGATTTATGCCAATCATTAGAACCATTGTTCCTTTTGTTGTTGGCATGGGTAAACTTAAATATTCAAAGTTTATTAAATTTAATGCTTTAGGTGGGATTATCTGGGTTACATTATTCTTAAGCATCGGTTATTTATTTGGAAACATTCCATTTGTTAAAGAAAACTTTAGTATTATAGTTTTATCTATTATATTCTTATCAGTACTACCAATATTTATTGCTTTTATTAAAAATAGATTAACAAAAAAATAAATCTAGCGCAAACTAGATTCTTTTAATTTAATGGTTCAACTGGAATATTTTCATCATACAGTTTAATTACTTTACTATATTTATCATATAATCTCCTGTAATCAGAATTATATGTTTCATTCATTTTACTAAAAGGAATTACTTTAAAATCATACCATCCATTACCAGTTTTATAATAGTTATAAAGTAGTTCATTATTTAAGTTCGTTAACTCTATTTCTGATTTGCCATTTTTAGTTGTCTTAACAATATCAATGCTAGTCATAAGTTCAGTCATGGTATTATAATCATTATTAGTACTTTGCGCAGAAATAAAATTACCTAGCGAATAAATAACTAAAGTATCATCAATAAAAGTAACTGGTTCTATAACATGAGGATGAGTACCAATTATAATATCAGCGCCTAAATCAGCTAAATACTGAGCTTGTCTCTGTTGCTCACTAGTTGGAACAGTTTGATATTCAAGTCCCCAGTGCATCGATACTAAAACAACATCTACTTTATCTCTGACCTTTTCAATATCTTGTTTTACTTTTTCATCACTATAAAGATTTACCATGTACTCTTTACCTTCTGGTACTTTAATACCATTAGTACCATAAGTATAAGATAAAAGCGTATAAGTAATATCATTTTTTTCGAATACTTTTATTTCACTGGCATCTTCTTCATTGCAATAACTGCCAGCAAATAAAATATCTTCTTTTTTACTATTCCAATATTCACAAGATTTTTCTACACCAGTAGTTCCCCTATCTAAAGTATGATTAGTAGCAAGATTTACAATATTAAATCCTGCATCTAACATGGCATCACCAAATTCCCATGGCGTATTAAATGTTGGATAATCAGATAAACCAATAGATGTACCACCTAAAATAGTTTCTTGATTATAAAATGCTAAATCATATTCACTAACAATTGGTTTAATATATTCTAACATATTGGTAAAATCATAAACTCCATTATTATAAGCATCATTATAAACGGAACTATGAATCAAGGCATCACCAACCATAACTAAACTGACCTTTGTTTTTTCTTCTTTATTTACTTGTTTAGTATTCTCTTCTTTTTCTTGTTCTTTACTAGTAATTAATAAATAAAAAACAAGGGTCGCTACTAAAAGGATTAAAATAATGGCTAAAAGAAATTTAAACCATTTATTTTTCATTTTACTGACAAGTGCCTCCCATAGAAGAAATATAGCCATTTAAAACAGTTTTTGCTTCTTCATTATTTGTTGTACTAGTAAAATAAGTACCATTTAATTCATCCACTACATCTTGACTTTGTTTTTCTCCGTCAACAGTTAAAGATTCAACCATTCCATCTTTTAAAGTATAAACTTCTTTACTTCCATTATTATCACAACTTACTTCTTCACCACTTGTACATCCTGTTAATAAAACAAAAGCTAAACACAATATTATTTTTTTCATTATAATTCCTCCTTACATAAGTGGTGCAAATGCTTTTAGTATTTGCATCCATAATTTATATAAATAACTTGTTTTTCTTTCATTTAAAGAAACTTTCCTACTCTTTTCTAAAGTTTCTAAAAAATCTTTTTTTACATCCATTATTGTTTTTGAATTATATAACCATACCCCACACTCAAAATGTAGATACAAACTACGATAATCTAAATTCACAGTTCCTACTGTTACATATTCATCATCAACAATAAAGGTTTTCGCATGAATAAAACCTGGGGTATATTCAAATATTTTGACGCCGGCTTTGATAAGGTCATCATAATAAGATTTCGTAACCTCATAAACAATTTTTTTGTCCGGAATACTTGGAACAATTATTTTAACATCAATACCATTTTTAGCAGCTAAACAAAGTGCCGTCTGCATTTCATTATCAATAATCAAATACGGGGTAGTAATATAAACATATTTTTTAGCTTTATTTATTAAATTTAAATAAACATTTTCGCCAACTGCTTCATTATCCCAAGGGTTATCCGCATAAGGTGCAACAAAATTATCATTATGTATTTCATTTTCATAATATTTATATTGAGAAAAATCATCATCTTTTTTATTAATATAATCCCACATAGCTAAAAACTGAGTTGTTAAACTCCAAACCGCATCACCCTTAAGCATTACACCATTATCTTTCCAATGCCCAAACCGTTCTTTTTTATTGATATACTCATCAGCTAAATTGATTCCTCCGGTAAAACCCACTTTCCCATCAATTTCGGTGATTTTACGGTGTTCCCGATTCTTAGCTCTATTTCTTAAAAATGGTGTCTCCATCTTCTCTTGATAATCGTATATAAATTCCGAACTTTGAA
>CALVRP010000133.1 GCA_944358665.1 uncultured Bacilli bacterium | reverse complement strand
AACCATATTTACGATAGCGAATATTATACTGGTAGTATTTATTCATCGCTTACAAATAATGATTATAAAAAATTTTATACTAATTTAATTTATAATGAATTTATTTACCGTAATAGTTTCATGTTATCTAGTACAGATAATATCTTTTATAACTTTTATATGGGTAATAAGTATTTATTTAATTTAAGTGCTGATATTACAGGTTATGAAAAAATCTCTGATAATGTGTATAAAAATGAAGGTGTTATGCCGATTGGTTACACGACAAATAAAGTCATGAGTTTAGAAGAATATAAAAGTTTAGATAAAAGAGAACAATTAGATGCATATTTAAATTATGCGATTATAAATGAAGATACTGGTGATGTATACGATAAAAAGGTAGAAGAAGTAACGCCTAAGTATCATGTATCTAAAACCGAAGGTTTAGAGATAGAAGAGAATGATGGTAAATACAATATTAAAGCTAAAAAAGATAATGAATTAGTTATTGATTTAGATGAAGATATGACAGGTAAAATTATATTAATTGATTTTAAGATGAATTATGATAATCATTGTAATAAAGATGATTCATATATTACTATTAATGGAATGACTAATAAGTTAACTTGCCAGGAATGGAAATATCATAATAAAAATTATGAGTTTGAATACGCTGTTAGTGGTAATGATTTAAATGAACTTATCATTAACTTTAGTAAAGGTAAATTTAAAATAGATAATTTAAATATTAATGTTTATGATTATAATGATTTAATAGAGTTAAGAGAAAGTGTTACAGAATTTAAAATAGATAGAGAAAAAACTAAAGGAGATTATATATATGGAAGTATTAATAATAAAGAAAGAAGTTTCTTTAAATTATCAATTCCTTATGATAAAGGCTTTGAAATTTTAGTTGATGGTAAGGAAGTTGATTATCAAAAAGTCAATTTAAGTTTTATTGGCTTTTGGTTAGATGAAGGAAATCATGATATTGTTATTAAGTATACAGCGCCATTATTTAAAGAAAGCTTGGTTATTTCTGTAATAGGTGTTATAATCTTTATAGCGGTATTGATGTTTGACTGGCGTAAAAGAAAGCAGAAGCATAGAAAAGGAGAATAGAATGGAAAATATAATAATTAATTTGATGGAACAATTTGGGTATTTAGGTGTTTTCTTATTAATTGCTTTAGAAAACATTTTTCCTCCAATTCCGTCGGAACTAATTTTAACTTTTGGTGGGTTTATGACAACCTATACTTCATTAAATATCGTATTAATGATTGTATTTGCAACATTAGGGGCATTAGTTGGAGCTTTAGTTTTATATTATATTGGTAAAATATTTAATAAAGAAAGACTTACGAGAATAGTATCTGGTAAAGTCGGTAAAGTTTTAAGATTAAAAGCAGAAGATATTGAAAAAGCTGATCATTGGTTTGATACTAAAGGTCATATTACGGTTTTCTTTTGTCGTTTTATTCCGATTGTTAGAAGCTTAATATCAATTCCAGCTGGTATGAGTGAAATGCCGATGAAAAAATTTTTATTATATACGACAGCCGGAACGCTTATTTGGAATACAGTTTTAGTTACTTTAGGAAGCATTATGGGTAAGAACTGGGAAAATATTGTCGCATTTATGGATAATTATTCTCATATTGCGCTTATTGTTTTAGTAATTTTATTTATAGCTGCAGTAATTTACTTTTATAGTAAAAGAATTAAGAAAAAGGTTTCATAATTCTTTTTTTTATACTTGACTTAGAGTGAGGTCTAAGTGTTATATTAATTATGGAGGGTAGATATGCGAATTAGTGAAGTTAGTAAAATATTTGATATTTCCTCAGATACTTTAAGATATTATGAAAAAATTGGTCTGATTGGGCCAATAAAAAAAGAAGGAAATATTCGAAATTATAATGAAGATGATTTGAATAGAATTAATTTTGTGAAGTGTATGCGCAGTGCAAATCTGCCCATTGAAGTTTTAATAAAGTATATGAAATTATTTGAAGAGGGCGATGAAACAATAAAAGAACGAAGAGATCTTTTAGTTGCCCAGCAAGGAGAACTTGCAAAAAACATTGCGGATTTGCAAGCTGCATATGATAGGTTATCATATAAAATTGATTTATATGATAAACAGTTACTTGAAAAAAATTTAAAATAAGGAGGAATATTATGAAAAAACAAACTGCAGGTAGAGATAATTTAGGAGATTTTGCCCCTAAATTTGCTGAACTTAATGATGATGTGTTATTTGGAGAAGTATGGAGTAGAGAAGATAAATTATCTTTAAGAGATAGATCTTTAATAACTATATGTGTATTTATGGGTAAAGGATTATTTGATGATTCTTTGAAACATCATTTAATGAATGCGAAAAATAATGGTATAACAAAAGAAGAAATGGCAGAAATTATTACCCATGCGGCTTTTTATGCTGGCTGGCCAAATGCCTGGGCGGTATTTAAAATAGCAAAAGAAGTATATGCTGATGAAGCGGTGAAAGAAAGTCATGGAGGCATGTTTGGCTTAGGAGAACCTAATGATGCTTATGCCCAGTATTTTATTGGACAGTCTTACTTAAAACCATTAACAGAGCCAGGAAAATCTTCTGTGTTCCTTGCTAATGTTACTTTTGAACCAGGATGTCGTAATAACTGGCATATTCACCATGCGACTAAAGACGGTGGTCAAATATTAATTTGCACGGATGGTGAAGGTTGGTATCAGGAAGAAGGTAAAGAAGCTAGAAGTTTAAAACCAGGAGATGTTGTAGTAATTCCGGCTAATGTTAAGCACTGGCATGGAGCTAAAAAAGATTCTTGGTTTAGTCATATCGCAATAGAAGTTCCTGGGGAAGAAACT
>CALVRP010000132.1 GCA_944358665.1 uncultured Bacilli bacterium | reverse complement strand
GTAGGTAATAACATTTCTGTTCCTTTAATAATATTTGTTTCAAATTCTTTAGCTTTATTTTTTAATTTTTAACCATCAATACACCAATTCTTCTTTGGCTCTTCAGCTAATTTGATTTTTAAATTATTTGTTCTAAAGAAATAAAAACCTGGCACTTTAGTAATATCACTTGTTTTAACCAAATATAAAGATTTAATAATATCTTTTTTACTAGTGATATTAGTCATTAATACTTCAAACCTATCATCATCCATTTTTACCTCATCAAAAACATCAATGCCTGCCATTCTACTAGCATTCATAACTAAAATAAGTGAATATAGCCCTTTATATGTTTCACCATTACAAGTGTATTCCATCTCAAATAATTGGGTTTTACTATTAAAGCTTTTTATGGCGTTTATTAAATACGCAAAATATCCTAAATTTTTCTTAAGATTTCTTGGTGTATCATATGGTACATCAGTAAATTTACCAAGCGCCGCTACGTAGACAAATGGTTGATCATTTATTTGACAAATATCAATTTTTTTAATCTTTCCTTCTAAACTCATCTTTAAATTTTCTACAGGGTCTTTTCCCATACCAAAGATAGCCCCCAAATCGTTAGTTGTTCCAAGGGGAATATGCGTAAGTAGCAATTTTTCTTTTCTTTGTAAATTACCTGTAACAACCTCATTAAATGTACCATCACCACCTAGTGATACTAATAAATCTGTTTTTTCAATTTCAGCCACTATTTTTTTTGCATGACCACTATATTTAGTATAAACAACTTTTGAATCATAATCATGTTCTTTTAACACTTCTTTAAATTCTTTAATTAATTTTTCTTTATTATTAGATCCACTACTTGGATTACATAAAATTGTACAATGTTTCATTTCATTCACCGCCCCTATTATATATTATTTTTGTAAAATATTCAAGAAATAGATTTTTCTACAAAAAAACTTCAATAAAAACCATTGAAGTTTATTAAAAAATTAATCATTAAAAAACACCTTTCTTAATTATATGAGATGTTTTTTTACTTAAACCTATAGACAAACTTAAACTTAATATTTTATTTTGATCTTCCTTGTTCGTTTTCTCTTTCCTCTTCTAATTCATCCGTTTGATAATAAAGATTGGGGTTAGCCTTTATTTGTTCCTTCATTTTAGCATATACCATCAATATTTAAAGTATTTAGAAAGGTCTAAATCATCCTCTCTGTTTACCCACATTAAATTAAAGGCCCTTCCTGTACTTTGAAGTAATATTAAATCGTCATTACTTAATAAATTATTTAAATAAAGATTTCCTCCTATATTTTGTGGTAATATTAAGCCTTCAGCATTTGTTAAATCACTTAAATCAAGACTTCCTCCAACACTTTGCGGCAATGTTAAGCCTTCGGCACTTGTTAAATGCCATAAATTAAGATCCCCTCCAATACTTCGCGGTAACGTTAAGCCTTCAGCACTTGTTAAATTTCTTAAATCAAGATTTCCTCCAACACTTTGCGGTAACGTTAAGCCTTCAGCATTTGTTATGATGCTTAAATCCAAATCCCCTTCAATAGAGGTTACACTAGCAAATGCTTTGTTTAAATCATCTATAGTATTTCTCTTACTTCTTATTTCTTCTATTCTTGGGTCTTTACTATAACCAAAACCTTCTATTTTATAATCTAATTCATATAAAAATCTTAATTCTTCTGGGGTTAATTCATAACCCTTCCTTACTTTATTATCAATTGTTGTTAATAACTGCATATCATATTCTTTTTTTAAATATTTATCCTTATCTGGAAACTCTTCTAATTTTCTATTTAATATCGGCATCATTTCTGGTTCCATATTTTGATTATCAGCAATACCTCTAATCTCACCAATTTCATTATGGCCATTCATTCTTATGGCTATTCTTGGTACTTTTGGTGCGTTTTCTTCATCATAAGTATAATAAACATAAAAATCACCATTTGCTAGTTGTCCTTTAGCAAAGTTCTCCCCAGCTGCTGTACACCAACCAGTATAATAACCTTGAAGAGAATCTCTTAACTTATTATAATCACTACCTTGGTCATATTTTATCCATATTCCGTCAGTACTGGTACTTTGTTTCTCACCTTTTTGCATTATCATTTTTATGGAATATTCATATAAGGTTTTAAAGTTTCCACTACCTAAAGCTGATTTTATTTCTTCTTCACCTTTTTTATCTTTAATGTAGTCTTCCATTAATTTTAAAGTTGTAAAAACAGCTTCTCTATCGACCGGAGGAAATGGATATACTGTGTGTTTATTTCTTTTAGAGAATTTACCTTTTTCTTTATCAAATTTTCCGAGTCCTTGCAAACCTTGAAATACCCAGTATTTTTCCCACATTTCATAGTGTTTACTTTCTTCGTCGTAAAGAAAATACTCTATCCATTTATCTAAAGACTCTTTTTGGTCATCAATTATTTGATTTACTAATATTTCTTTTCTTTCAGGGGTTATTTCGATATCTCCATAACCACGCTCTCTCATTATTTGTTTCTCATGCTCAAAATAACTATCAGGAATTTCTTCAGGTTTTATAACATACATATCGTAATAAAAATCTTTTAATAATTTTTCCGCTGCTTTATTTTTACTCCTAGCTACTTTATCATGTACTCTTTCTAGTCTTTCAAAATAATTTAATATTCTATCTCTTTTTTATCACTTTCTTTTGATGTATACATTACTCTATCTGATGTATGTAAATTACGATATAGTTTAGTTATAATATCTATCCACTGATTTCTCTCATCCATATTTGCACTCTCCTATATTGTAATTATATCATAAACATTACAAAAGTAAAAACTGAAACAATTCAGTTTAACTCTGCACAAAATCTAAAGTTACCGTTAAAGTAGATGTTAAAATATCGGGCTGTGTAGTTATATTACTGTCATAAGAAACAGTTATAGTTAAAGTTTTTTTATCACCGACTGCTAGTATATCATTTTCTTCTATACCATTAATAGAATATATAATAGCTGGATTATTTGCATTTGTAGTTTTAATACTATCCAATCTTGCATCTATTGTTCCATCATTAGTAACAATTACCGAATAAGTAATACTGTCCCCTGGACTTACCAATTCCGTTTTAAAAGTTGCGGAAAGATTTTCGGCTTTTGTTCCATCAGGATTTAATGTTTCATCATACGGTAGATCCTTTGCATCTCCAACAATATTACCTGGTGAAATAGACTCTAAATGAACGTCCCAATTGGAAGTAATATTAGCTGTCCCAGTTATATTTAAATTAGCAGCGAAAGCTGCATAACCAATAGCCATTAAAATAACTAGTGAACAAAGTGTGCAGACAATTAAATTTTTACTTCGCATAATCATCTCTCCTATTATTTTAATTATAGCACACTACCCAAAATAAAAAAAGTCCTAAAGATAGAACCTTTAAATGATTTCATTTTTAATATTAGGATTTTTTAATACTTTAATTAAATAATCGATTTCTTCTTTAGTATTATAAAAATATAAACTGATACGGCAAGTATTTTTTATTTTAAATTCATCTTGTAATATTTTTGCGCAGTGGTTTCCAGCACGAGTACAAATATTATATTTATCAAGATAAATAGCTAGATCTTGCGGAAAAATACCTTCGTAATTAATGGTTACAATTCCACTCTTACTATGTCCATTATAAATTTTAATTTCTGGAATTTCTTTTAATCTTTGAATTAAATATTGTTTTAATTCTTGTTCTTTGGTTTCTATATTTTTAATACCTATTTCATTTAGATATTTTAGGATATAACCAAAACCAATAACACCAGCAATATTAGGTGTTCCAGCTTCTAACAAATCTGGCATTTCTTTATATATTCTAAGGCCATCGGTATTAAACTCAGCATTCATACCGCCACCAAAAATTATTGGTTTTATTTTTTTTAATAATTCTTCTTTACCATATAAAACCCCAACACCAGTTGGTCCACACATTTTATGAGCCGAGAATGCTAGAAAATCAATATCTAAATAAGTGACATCCACTTTCATATGAGGAACGCTTTGAGCCCCATCAACTAAAACTAAAATATTATTTTGATGAGCCAGTTCAGTTATTTCTTTAACTGGTCTTACATCACCAACAACATTGGTAATATGCGCAATAGAAATAACTTTCGTTTTATCAGTGATAGCTTTTTTTACATTTTCTATTGTTACTTCATGATTTTCATCTAATTCAATATATTTAATTTTAATACCAATTTCATCGGCAAGTTCAAACCAAGGTAAAATGTTTGAAGCATGCTCACTTTTTGTCAGTAAAACTTCATCACCATTTTGCAAATTATATCTAAAATAACCGAAAATTATTTTATTAAGGCTATCGGTAGTTCCACTAGTAAAAGCTATTTCTTTATTACTTTTGGCATTAATGAAATCTTTTACTAACTTTCTAGTCTCTTCGTAAGCATTACTTGCTTTAAGACTAATTGTGTAATCACCTCTATGCGCATTAGAACTATAGTAATTATAATAATCACTAATAGATTCTGATAAAATCTGCGGTTTTAAAGTTGTCGCTCCATTATCAAAATAAATAAGGCCTGTTTGTAACATTTTAAAATCATCCCGATGCATTTTATCACCCCCAATAACTATTTATTGTTTTTTCTATTTTATCATGATATTTAGGCATATCTTTAAGCAAAATTCCTTTTACTAATAACTTTTCAGCTTCGTCTTTAGTAAGCCCCCTACTTTGTAAGTAAAATAATTCTTCTTTCGAAAATGTGCCAACTAATGCGCCGTGGGAAGCAGAAACATCATCTTCATCGATAAATAAATTTGGTTTTATTATACATTTGTTATTAGTTAAATTAATAATATGATTCTTCTGTTTCAAAGTACAACCTTTAACTTTATTTGGCACAAACGATGAAACATTAAAGGTTGTTTTCCCCTCTAAAATATTAATCCCTTTATTATCAATTAAACTATTACTATTAGTAGCATTATGATAAATCATTACGTCATATTTATTTTTTTCATGACTAACAGTTCTTAAATTTTGCGTAAAAGATGAATATTTGCCATTTAAATTAATAACAGACATTTCTCTTAACATAGAAGCATTATTGAACTTAAAAACTTTTAACTCACTACTCTCTTCTAAATAATATTTGTATTGTAATTTATAATTACCATTTTCTTTTATTTCATATATTTCAGCCTTAACATTTGGCAGAACATTAATATATATTTCTAATTTGATTTCTCCGGTACTAGTATATTCAATTTCAAGATCCGTGTTATTACATATTTTTATATTTAATGTCTTGACATTAAAAAAGGGATTAGCGTCAGATTTTTGAATTTCAATACTATCTTCCACTTCTTCTTTAATAATATCATCAGCTATAATTATTTTATTCATTTTTTTCTTGTCCCTTTATATCACTAGTCCTAGATTCTTCAAATTTTTGATACCCCTCTTTCTCAATTTCAGAAATTAAAGAAGCATCTTTGCTTTTGACGATTTTACCCTGCATCATAACATGAACAAAATCTGGTTTAATATAATCAAATATTTTTTGATAGTGACTAACTATTAGAATAGTTGGTTTATTTTCCTTATAGTAATCAATAATATTTTTGCTAACTATTTTTAAGCTATCAATATCTAACCCTGAATCAATTTCATCTAGTAAAACTAATGAAGGTTTTAAAAGGCGCATTTGTAGTACTTCATTTTTCTTTCTTTCTCCGCCAGAAAAACCAGAGTTGATTCCTCTATGAATCATATCTTTATTCATTTTTAAGTTTTGCGTTTCTGTTTCTAAATCTTTAATAAAAGAATAAAGCTTAAAGTTTTCTGTTTTAGATTGTACAGTATTACGAAGGAAATCAGCATTTGTTACTCCTTCTATTTCATAAGGCATTTGAAAGGTCATGAAAATTCCCATTTTGGCTCTTTCAGAAACACTCTTATTAGTAATATCGATATTATTATAATAAATTTTACCCTTAGTTATTTCATAGTCATTATCACCCATTATAACTCTAATAAGAGTAGATTTTCCAACACCATTTGGCCCCATAAGAGCATGTATTTCTCCACTATTTATTTCCAAATTAAAATCTTTTAATATTTCTTTATTATTTATTTTTACTGTTAAATCTATAATTTTTAATGCCTTCATTTATATCACCTTCTTCAT
>CALVRP010000131.1 GCA_944358665.1 uncultured Bacilli bacterium | reverse complement strand
AGCTACTGTCTCACTCATTCCATATCCTTGACTAATCATATACTTACATCCTCTTTCTTGAACAAAATCACTAATTTGTTTTTGAAGTGATGCAGATAATGAGTCACCACCAGAACCAGCCGTGATTAGTTTTGAATAATCTGTTTTAGCTGCCTTAGCATCAACTAATAATTGTTCCCAATGAACAGGACTTCCACAAACGTGATGTGGTTTATATTTTGCTAGTAATTTAGGGAAATCTGAAGTAGTAAGAGCCGGAATTAAAATAAGCCGCATACCAAAACATAATCCTAAATGCATAGCATTACCAATACCATAACTAATAAATGGTGGTAAAATATCTAAGAAATCTTGTCCTCTTTGATAATTCACTTCACCTTCTTCGTTGTTTTTTAATACCCCATGAATACTATCATTAGAAAGAACAACACCTTTTGGCTCACCAGTAGTACCACCTGTTCTTACAATTACTGCTGGATAATCTTTTTCATATCTCTTAGTAGTAACCTTTGTACCAGCACCATTTTTTATAAAACGCTCATAATCCATTAAATTTTGACTAACTTTTACTTTACCACTTTTAGTTTTTAATTTATAAAGAACGGACATTATTAATGGCATTGAATCAGCTGGTGATATAGATATAATTTTTTCAGCAGTTGTTTCTGGAATAATATTCTTAACATTTTCATAACACATATCCAAAGCCAAAAATACTTTTGAATTAGTTTCATTTATATATTTTTTCATGGCATCTGGTTTTGTTCTTGGGTCAACGCTATTAACAATAGCTCCGATTTTATTTGCTGCATATAAAATATATACAGCTTCAGGGCAATTGGGTAAAGACATGGTAATATAGTCGCCTTCTTTAACACCATATTTAGCTAAAGCTTCGGCACACTTATCAATCTCTTCTAACATTTTTTTATAAGTTATTTTTGTACCAAAATAATCTAAAGCTATATCATTTAAATTTCCTTGGTTACATTTGCATAAATATTCATATAATGTATACTCTATCGGACTGTTATCCTTATCTTTTTCTTTGTAAAATTGCATCCATGGTTTATCAATTGATGGATAACCTGTTAATTTTTTGCTTTTTTCCTTGTCAATTTTTCCATTTTCAGTTGTTTTAAGTACTTTTAAATTTTCCATTTATACCTCCCTGTCGGCAGATTACTTTGCTCTACCTTAAGTTAATTATAACACTATTTACTAAAAATACATAAAAAAAGTGCATTTATTGGAACTTTCTTTACATTTTTAAGTGGTTTTTAATCTTATCAGTATTCTTAAATTTAATTTTTACTAAATCATTTAATGCTTCTAATCCACTTTGATTTACTATTTTTATCGCCGCCTCATCAACCGCCTCCCCGGCTCCTTTAGGAAGTTCAAATCCCACGCTTTTACTCATCTTGTCGAATTCTTTAATAAAGGCATAACGACTAATTAAAGAGGCACAAGCGACTGACAAACATTTATCTTCCGCTTTAGTTAAAAAAGTTATATTTTTTTGTACGATTGGAGCTATTTCTAAATATTTAAAATAAGAACTTGGTGATGTAAACTGATCAACTACAATATATTTAACATCTTGATATTTTTCGGTTAAATCTAATAAAACTTTATTATGTAAGATGGCTTTCATCGCATTCATATTAATTTCATCACTATATTTCCCATTATAATCACGGTTATTTAAAATTCTTGTCGAATATGGGATTTTTTTAATAATTTCAGGAACTACTTTTAAAATTTCGGTATCAGTCATTTTCTTAGAATCTTTAACACCTAAATTTTCTAAAAAAGGAATATTTTCTTTAGTAACATAAGCGCTACTTACAACAATCGGTCCAAAATAATCACCAGTCCCTACTTCATCAGAACCTATAGTATTTGCATAATAAACAAAACTATTATTTTCTTTTGCTTCTTTTTTCTTTTCGCCAGCCTTTTTCATTTCAACTGTTTTATTTGGATTTAATCTTCTTTCGGTTTCTTTCCAAATGTTGGCATCAATATCCGCACTTATTCCTTGAAAAACAGCTTTACCTGATTCATATAGAGTTACAACCGTATCCATTTCGTCGGCTTGGAAAACCGCATAAGGCGGAGTTTTTGGCCTTTTCTTATCTTCAAAATATTCCTGCATTTTTTCTTTTGTATTATCACTTACTTTCAGTGTTATTGTTTGTACTTTTGGTTTTGCCATATTATCACCTAATAATAATTTTATCACAAAGAAAAAGTACTTACAATACTTTTTTCTTTAAGTTTAAAGATAAAAGTAATAATTATCTAAACAAATTTTGTTATAATTATACAAAAAGAGAGCCCAGGCGCAAGTTAAATAACTTCCGCATCTTTGGTAACTCTCTTTTCTGTAAGTAATTTTATCAAAATTAACGGTACCTGTCAATCCCTTTATCTGGCCTTTTAAATACTATACAGTTATAATTTGGTTCGTTATAATTGCTTAAGTCAAAATCTTCAAAAGTTTTAGACATAATGCGATTGTTGTCTTGAAGTGAATAAGCACCATAATTGTAATTATTCAAGGCTTTTCTAAAAGCATAATAACCATTAGGTAATGATAAATTACAATAATCATAATTATCGTATATTTTCCCATTTGCCGAATCAAACAAATACCATTTATCGTTTAAGTAAATTTCTAAAAATACATGTCCACGAATTATTTTAGCATTTTCGTTTTTTTGCTGTAAATCACTAATCCAATTAATATGTGCACTATGAACATAAACTGTAGGAATTCCTTTTATTCTTAAAATTGCCCCTAATACTAATCCAGCATCATTACAACCAGAGTAAATTTTAGATTTTATAATATCTTCAGTAATCCGGCTAAACTTATCTATCTTATTATCCCTATCTAAGGCAAATGTATTTACGAATATATTATGAAGTCTTTCTACATCATCTAAGCTTTTGATTTCTCCAACCATATCGGCAAATTCTATCGTTGCAAGTCCAACTACATTTTGCATAGTATTAATTAAAAAATCATTTAAATTACTTCTATCTATATTACAAATTTCTTTTAGCGATGGTTTAACTTTGGGTGCTTTTTCCTCATATTTTTGTAAACTATCTTTAATATTAACTGTATACCGGCGAAGGACACTATATTTATGAGGTGGATCTATACAAACATCTCGCAAAACACCGTAATTATTTTCAATTATGTTAATTGAACCGATATTCCTTTCATCACAAGTTATCATGACTTCTTCTAATCCGAATTTTTGACACTCCTCTAAAGCTAAATGACATAATAGTGTTCCATAGCCTTTTCCTCTATAGCTTGGTGCTATTTCATAACTAATATGACCACCATATTTTTTATATGTTTCGTCTTTATCAATATCAATTCTTAGAATAGTTAGCCCTACTGGATTATTATTTCCCATTAACAAAAATGGTATTACTTCCATTTCGTTTTGCGCTAACATATCAAGCCAGCCAGAAAAGTTAGATTGTCTCATCCCAAGATTAACATTAGGAATATTTTTAATGAAATCATTATTATAAATATCCATCAAACCTTTATTATCACTTATTACCCTTTTTAAATAAACTTTATTCATAATTCACCTCTTAATACGTCAATTTTATCACAAAGGAAAAGTACTTACAACTCTTTATTTTTTTAAAAAATTATAATATAATAGTAACGGAGGTAAGAAATGAATATTGTTGATGTTTTAATTATAATATTTTTAGCCTTTGGGGCTTTTATTGGTTTTAAACAGGGATTTACCAAAAGTTTAGTTAATTGTGTTGGTTATATTGTTATAATTATTTTAGCTTTTATTTTAAAAAATCCTGTTAGTGAACTATTAATGAGCTTTTTACCATTTTTTGATTTCTTTGGTATTATTAAAGGACTTACTGTCTTTAATATTGCTTTATACGAAATTATTGCTTTTATTTTAGTTTTTGGTATTTTACTCATTGTTTTGAAAATACTATTAATAGCGACTACTATATTTGAAAAAATACTATCATTTACAATTATTTTAGGAATACCATCTAAAATATTAGGGGCAATTATTGGAATTATTAAAAACTTTGTTATTGTTTTTGGTGTTTTATACATCATTAACTTAACTGGTGTAGCTGCTAATGATATGAATAAGTCAAAATTTACTGATTCTATTTTAAATAATACACCAATTCTTTCTTCACTTGCTGGTGAAACGGTTAATGTAGCTAAAGAATTTGGAACTATTAAAGATAAATATGAAAATATCGATGATAATAATCAATTTAACCTAGAAACTTTAGATTTATTCTTAAAATATAATATTGTTACTCCAGAAACAGCACAAAAATTAATTGATAGTGGTAAACTTAAGGTTGAAGGTGCTGAAAGTATTATTGATAAATATAAAGAAAGGAATGAATAAAAATGATAGAAGGAAATGAAAATAATTTTGAAGAGCTTATTGCCGGTGGTGATGTTTTAGTTGACTTTTATGCAACATGGTGTGGTCCTTGTAAGATGCTAGCACCGGAACTAGAAGAAATTAAAGACAAAATTAAAATTGTTAAAATCGATGTCGATAAAAATCCAAATCTTTGTAAAAAATATGGAATTATGAGTGTCCCTACTCTAATCTATTTTAAAGACAAAGATGATTACATAGTTAATAACGGCTATATGCCAAAAGAAAATATTTTGAGTTGGTTAGGTAAATAACTTGACTAACCATAAGTTAAAATGTATAATTTAAATTGTTAAAAAAATTAGAAAAGAGGTATGAATTATGAAATTAAAAGGTTCAAAAACTGAAGCAAATTTATTAACTGCTTTTGCTGGTGAAAGCCAAGCTAGAAATAAATATACTTATTTTGCATCAACTGCAAAATCTGAAGGTTATCAGCAAATTGGAGCAATCTTTGAAGAAACTGCTAATAACGAAAAAGAACATGCGAAAATGTGGCTTAAACTTTTATTTGAAGGTGAAATTAAAGATAGCTTAAACGTTAACACAATGGAAGCTTTAAAATTAGCTGCTGAAGGCGAAAATTATGAATGGACTGACATGTATGCTAATTTTGCTAAAGAAGCTAAAGAAGAAGGTTTCGATCATATCGCTTACCTTTTCGAACAAGTAGCTGCTATTGAAAAAACGCATGAAGAAAGATATAATAAATTATTAGAATCTGTTAAAGAAGGAAATGTCTTTAAAAAAGAAGCTCCTAAAATGTGGATTTGTCGTAACTGCGGACATGTTCATTATGGTGAAGAAGCTCCAGAAATTTGTCCAGTTTGTGCTCATCCAAAAGCTTACTTTGAACTTAGAAGTGAAAATTATTAGTCTACGGACTAATTTTTTTTGACAAAAAATTCTATATTTATTTTAATTTTTTCTGTTTATACTATTATTGTAGCCTAAAAAATATATAGGAGATGATTTAGTGTTTTTTAAAAATTTTCAAAAAACCATCATCACACTTCTTTTAGCATTCTTTATTATACCAATAAATGCTTTAGCTTATTCAGGTTATATTATGGCTGGTGGCGAAAACATTGGAATCAAATTAAATTCTAAAGGTATTTTAATTGTCGGTGTCTACAAAGTTAATGATGAATATCCAGCTACTGAAGCTGGCCTTAAGACTGGAGACATGATTACGGAAATTAATGATACCAAAGTAAATACTATTGACGAAATGGCCGAAAAAATAAATGAGAAAAAAGGTGAAGAAATTAAGGTCGGCTATTTAAGAGATGGTAAAGAAAAAGAAGCTACGTTAAAACTTTATAAAGATGAAAATGACGTTTACAAAACTGGCTTATATGTCAAAGATAGTGTTTCTGGTATTGGAACCCTAACATTTATCGATCCTAATACAAAAACATTTGGAGCTTTAGGGCATGAAATTCAAGATCAATCTACTGGAGAGGTTTTAGAAATTAAAGACGGTGAAATTTATAACTCCACAGTAACTGGTATTAAACCAAGTTCTGATGGCGTTCCTGGTGAAAAAGAAGCCGAATATGATGCAACTAAAACTACTGGTGAGGTAGATGAAAATACAACCCAAGGTATATTTGGTACTTACACAAATGAACTACCGAATAAAGATACTTATAAAGTAGCTCAGCCAGAAGAAATCAAAACTGGTAAGGCTAAGATTCTAACAGTTTTAGAAGGAACAACTGTTGACGAATATGAAATTAATATAACTGAAATAAATAATGCTGATCAAAAAAATAAAAACTTTGTGTTTGAAATAACTGATGAAACGCTGTTAAAACAAACTAATGGTATTATTCAAGGTATGAGTGGCTCCCCTATTATTCAAGGAGATTATATTATTGGGGCGGTTACCCATGTTGTTGTCGATAATCCTCATAAAGGTTATGGTATATTTATAACAAATATGTTAGAAGAAGCTGAAAATGAAAATAGTTAGGAATTATCTCCTAACTATTTTTTTGTATCAAACAAATCTGATATAATTCTTTCATAATTTTTATTATCATTGATTAAATCACTAACTATTTTTAAATAACTTTCATATCTTTTTATATTTATCAATCCACGAACAACATTTTGTTTGACTGCACATAAATCATACGGTTCACTATAATGTAAACAATCACTGTATTTACATTCTTCCTTCCATTTTATTAATTCTGGAAAATAATCTTGAATTGTTATTGGTTCAAATGAAGATACATCCAAACTTCTAATGCCTGGCGTATCTATAATTGATGAATTATCATCCCAAATATAATATTTTGAGGTTGTAGTAGTATGTCTTCCTCTTTTACTCTTAACACCTATATGACTTGTCTTTATCTCATTAATATTCATGATTGAATTAATTAACGATGACTTCCCAACTCCACTATTTCCTACTAATATTGCTTGTTTATCTTTCAAATACGACATCAGTTCTTCTATTCCATCATTAGTATATGTTGAAGTTTCAATA
>CALVRP010000130.1 GCA_944358665.1 uncultured Bacilli bacterium | reverse complement strand
TTTTATAATCGTTCCAGTGATCACTAAAAATATTTTTAATATGAAATTTAACTTTTTTATCATTAACGTTATCTTTATATAATTCGAATTCTTTATCTTTACCTGTACAAACTATCATAACTTCACCTACAATAATTATACCAATAAACTTCAGTTAAACAAAAAAATCGCCCTTTAGGGAGAAGAATGAAATTTATTTCATTCCTTTTTTATTATGCTAAAACTAATGATATATTAAACATTTTGTGGTATAATAATTATATCAAAATACTTGAGAAAGCGAGTGACTTTAATGAATAATAATAAAAAACAAACTGAAAAAGAAATTCAAGAAAAAATCAAAAAAGTTGATGGAGCTATGACTCAAGAGGGTATGCCATTAACTGAAGAATTAAAACAAAAACTATATAATTGTATAATTGGTAAATCTACGACAGAAATAGAACGTAAAAAAGTTATAGAAAAGTATAGAGGAATTTATGGATAATAAATACAAATATACTTATGAAAGAACAGCTGATTATTGTTATAAAGGAACTGATGTTTTAATTAATAAACTAAATATTACAAATGATGAAGATTTATTTAATGCTGAAAGAGAGCTTGTATCTTTAAGAATTTATGAATTAAACGAAAAACCATTAAAAGGTAATTTTGATTTTAAATATTTAAAAGATATTCATAAATACTTATTTCAAGATGTTTATAGATGGGCTGGAGATATAAGAAATTGTAATATTGCTAAACAAGATTTATTTTGCCTAACACAACATATAAATTTATTTGGTAATGATGTATTTAATAAATTAAAAAAGGAAAAATATTTTATAAATTATGATGATGAAACAACACTAGATAAATTAGTAGAATTATTTGCTGATATTAATGCCTTGCACCCCTTTCGGCAAGGCAATAGGCGAAGTCAAAGAATATTTATAGAATCACTTACTAAAATAAATGGAATAAATTTAGATCTTACAAATGTATCTAAGATGGATATGATTGTTGCTAGTCATGAAAGTATTAATGGAGATTATAAGAAATTAAAAAATATGTTTAAAAATAATAGTTATATTTTAAGTGAAGAGAAAAAACTAGAATATATAAATACTTATTGTTCCGATGAATTAAAAAAGATTATTGAAAATTAGAAGATACTCACGAGGATATTTTTTAAAAATAAAAATGATTTATAATACTGTGGAAAACGATTTGTTAATAGCTAAATTGTTTTTTTATTTAGTAAATTCATCAAATTAAAAGCATAAACTTAGTTAGGTGGTTGCATGTTAAAAAATAAGTTATTTGTTTTAGCGGTATTTTTAATTGCTATATGTGGAATGAGTTATGTTAATGCCGAAAAATCAGAGTTACCTTTACTTGGTAAAGTTATTTATTTGGACCCTGGCCATGGTGGGAAAGATTCGGGAGCTTATTATAAAAATGTTAAAGAATCGGTTTTAAATTTGCAAATAAGTAATAAAATTATGAAAGCTTTAAAAAAAGATGGAGCTGTAGTTTATTTAACAAGATATGGTGATTATGACTTATCTGCTAATGGCGCATCCAATAGAAAACGAAGTGATCTATCACGAAGGGCTAATATTATTAATAAGTCAGGAGCCGATTTATATTTATCTATTCATTTGAATGCTGATGTAGATTCTAGTTGGATGGGGGCGCAAGCTTACTATGATAAAATAAATAGTGAAAATGAAAAAATTGCTAAAATTTATCAAGAAGAATTTGTTAGATATTTAAATTCAACTAGAAAATATAAAGAAGATAGTACTTTATATTTACAAAGAAGAATAACTAAACCAGGGGTTTTATTAGAACTTGGTTTTTTATCTAATAGTAAAGAGCGAAGTTTACTTCAAGATGAAAAATATCAAAGTAAAATAGCCGAAGCCGTTAGAAAGGGGACTGTAAAGTATTTTAGTGGTTAATTTCAAATGTTTATCACAAAAAAGTGTTAAAGTTATGTTATAATTAATAATAGGTGATAGATATGGCAAGCAAAATATTTAAAACTTTGGACCAGCAAATTGACATTTTAAGGAATAAAGGTTTAATTGTCAATGATGAAACATTCGCAAGAAAAATATTGTTTCGTGAAAACTATTATTTTATATCTGGTTATCGACATTTATTTATAAAAGTGCCAAAAAGTGATAAATATATTAAAGGAACAACATTTGAAGAATTATATGCCATGTTTGTCTTTGACCGTAATATTCGTAATACATTTTTTAAACATATTTTAATTGTAGAGAACAATATGAAATCTATTATTAGTTATCAATTATCAAAAAAATATGGTTTTAGAGAGAAAGATTATCTAGATTCACGGAACTTTACTCAAGATAGTTTAAAGGCTAGACAGGTTAAAGATGTTCTTAATAAAATTAGAAGACAGGTTAGAATTAATGGCCGTCAACATGCGGCAACTACCCATTATTTAGACAATTATGGTTATGTTCCTTTATGGGTACTCGTGAAAGTTTTGTCTTTAGGTATTATTGGAGAACTTTATAGTATATTAAAAGACGAAGATCAAATTAATATTGCTAAATTTTATAGTATTGATGCGAGTACCTTGGATTTATATTTAGAACTGCTTTCTAATTTTAGAAATGTGTGTGCTCATGAAGATATTTTATATGATCATCGAACTCAAAGGTCTATTCCGAATACTAAATATCATGAATTTTTAAGTATTCCAGAAGATGAAGATGGTTATATATATGGTAAAAATGATTTATATGCATTAGTTATTATTTTAAAAGTAATGCTATCGCAAGAAGAATTTGATGAAATGATTACAGAAATAAAATATGAGGTAGATTTACTAGATAATCAAATTGATGTCATACCAACAGAGGATATTTTAAATAAAATTGGTTTTCCAAAAAATTGGTATGATATTATCGAAACAGATTAGGAGGGAAATATGCGAGAGAAAATACTTGGTATAGTTATTATATTAATTGTTTTATTTGCAGGAATATTAGGAACTTTATATTTTACTAAGGATGATAATAATTTAGTATCTTCATCTAAAAAGAATGTAACAATAAGTGAAAGCGACAGTATTTATGAAGCTGTTGATAAGATATATGATGCGGTTGTTTTAATTGAGACTTATCAAAATAATCAAGCGGTATCATCAGGATCTGGCTTTGTTTATAAGAAAGACGATGATTATGGCTATATAATGACTAACTACCATGTTGTCGAAGGTGCTTCTCAGGTAAAAATTACTAATACAGCTGGCGAAACTGTAGATGCTACTTATTTAGGTGGTGATAGTTATGCTGATATTGCAGTGCTTAGAATTGATGCGGACAGCGCCTTAGAGGTTGCTGAAATAGGTGATAGTACTAATTCAAAAATTGGTGATACAGTATTCACTGTTGGAACACCTTTAGACAGTGATTATATGGGAACAGTTACTAAGGGTATCATTTCTGGAGAAACTAGAACGATTACTGTAAGTGATGGTCAAGATTCTTATATGATGGAAGCTATTCAAACTGATGCTTCTATAAATCCAGGAAATAGTGGTGGACCACTTGTTAATATTAATGGTGAAGTTATCGGAGTTAATTCAATGAAACTTGTTGAAAGCGAAGTAGAAGGCATGGGATTTGCTATTCCGATTGAAGTAGCCATGGCTAGCATTGATAAACTAGAAAATGGCGAAGAAATAGAAAGACCCGTTTTAGGTATTAGTATGTATGATGTCACTAATACAGCTATGCTTTATCGTAATAACCTAAATCTAGATGAGGATATTACAAGCGGAGTCGTTGTAGCTGACGTAGAAAATGGTTCGGCTGCTGCGAGTGCTGGAATTGAGGCTAATGATATTATTACACAAATGGATGGAGATACGGTTAAAGATAGCAGCCATTTAAAATTCATGCTTTATAAACATGAAGTTGGTGATACTATTAATTTGACAATTATTAGAGATGGAAAAACCATAGAAAAAGAAGTTAAACTTACAGAGGCAATGTAAGCATAACTTCTTTTTTAATGTATTTCGGCACATTCACCAGATAAAGGTTCATAGAAACAATGGTTTTTATATCGGCCACTTAAAGGTTGTTCCCACCACGTACTTCGGCAACTTGCCCCAGTCGTTGGCGCATAAAACCAAAGAGCATTGGTTGCAGGATAGTAATACTCCCCTTTAAGTACGCGATCAGCTAGTTCGCGCTCATGAGTTGTCGGAGTACTAAAGAATAGTGGACTATTAATGCCAGAAAAACCTCCAGGATTTTGATATATGGCCTCGCTTATTGTATTTATATTTTTAAAAGTTAGACAATTGGCTAAAGTTCGATTAACGACGACATTTCCGACCATCAACATTCCTAAATCTCCTTCACCAACTGCTTCGGCACGCATTAATCTAGCTAATAAGTCTCTTTCATTCGATGTGTAATTTACAATCATATTATCACCTAACTTATTATATGAAAAGTTAAAATATAGTTGAATAAAATTAAGTAATATGCTATAATGTAATTGCTTGTAAAAGCATTTATAGGGGAATAGTTCAGTTGGTAGAACGTCGGTCTCCAAAACCGAAGTAGTTAAAAATGATTTGAAATGTTTTGAACCTTTATAAACCCTAAGAAATTAAAGCTATTTAGTTTATTAATAAATAGAGGCTTGTGCCATTTTTTGTGCCAGTTAGTTGTCTCTTCGATTAATATTAACCGTTTGGTTACAAATTGATCAAAATTATGATATAATTATTTGTGTCAGCAAGTGGCACAAATTTAATTTAGGGAATTAGTTTAATGGTAAAACAATGGTCTCCAAAACCATCGATAAGTGTTCGATTCACTTATTCCCTGCCATAAGAAAATACCGATTTTCTCTTATAATTAAAGGGGGAATCGTTTTTTTTTGTATAATTAAAAAAGAGCGTTTTATATTCAGCGGACTTGTGTAATTATCTCTTTTTTTGCTTTGGCATACATCCACAACTCTTTTGAACGTTAATTTGTTGTGTTCTAATAGTAATTATTTTTCCGCATTCACATCTACATTTATAAAAGCTGTGATGGTGTTTTTTATCTAAATTACCACAATATTCAATTATAGTTAGTTTGTTAAATTTAAGACCTATTGGATATTTATGCTTTATCAAATATTTATGTGGGTTAGTTTTAGTCTTTATACATCCGCAACTCTTTTGAATGTTGATTTGTTGACTTCTGATTTTAATAATCTTTCCACATTGACATCTACATTTGTAAAAGCAATGATTATCATTACCAATTGTCCCTAAAAATTCTAAAATTGTTAAATTATTAAATTTATAGCCTATCGGATATTTATTTTTTGCCATATAAAATTTTCCTTTCTATTGCCACACACAATATCAAGAAAAACATTTTAAGTCCAGTTAATTTGTAAAATTATTTCTAAAATTATGAAATGACTTGACTAATATTCGAAAGGAAGCTAACATTAACACAACCTAATTTAAGGAGGAGGTGTTAATAACTATAATTATGTCATATATGTTCTGTTAAAAATATATTTTTACTTAGAAAGTGAGGGGAATTATGAATAGTGAAAAAGATCCATTTGATATAATGAGAGATATAATACAAGAAAGTATGACAGATACTATGGCAAAGTTGATATTAGTATATTATCATTATTATAAAAACGATGAAGATTCTTATGCTCAAATATATAGTTCTTTACTTGATCTGTTCATTTTAACTGAAAAAAATGCAAGTGGTTTATATAAAGATGTTAATAATATATTTATTTGTCTGTTAGGCTTTATTTTATTTTCTTTAACAACTTCAATTGTCTATGTTTTTAACGATATTTGTGATATTGAAAAAGATAAACTTCATGAAGTAAAAAAACACCGGCCCCTTGCTTCAGGGGTAGTTAGTAAAAAAGAAGCTTATCTAATTATTGCTGTACTATGCTTTATAATAATTGGTATAAGCATTTACACTTTTACAATAAATATAAATCCATTAGTTTTTGCTTTAATAATAACTTACGTTATTATTAATTTACTATATAGTAAATGGCTTAAAAACATTCCATTAGTAGATGTTATGGTTTTAGTTTCAGGCTTTTTGATAAGAGTATTTATCGGGGCTTTATTAATCGATACTGAAGTTTCTCATTTTCTTTATTTAACTATTATGGCGGCCGCTTTCTATATGGGATTTGGTAAAAGACGAAACGAAATTCTTAAAGGTAAAACAAGTACTAGAAAAGTTTTAAAATATTATACTAAAGAATTTTTAGACCGAAATATGTATGTTTGTTTAACTTTGACGGTTGTCTTTTATGCTCTATGGACCGTTGAACCAGAAGTTACCAAAATGCTTGATTATAACTGGTTAATGTGGACAGTTCCTTTAATTATGATAATTTTATTTCAGTATAGTTTAATTGTTGAAAAAGACTCTTATGCAGATCCAGTTGAAGTAATTATTCATAATAAACCATTACTTTTAACGACCATTGGTTATTTTATTTGTATTTTAATAATATTTTTATAAATTTCTTAATTAAAAATTATTGACAAATAACATGATATTAGGGATAATAAGAATACTTATATATAAAATTAATTGGAATAAAAAAGCGATAGAAATAGCTTTTGAAAAAATTAGGGAGGCGCTCTCCCGAAATTGGTCTATGGATAAGTTCAGTGGAATCTTTGATATAGAAATACCTTATCGTGAGGTAAGGCCGATACATTTTTTAATTTTGGTTTAGAATTTGACAAAGTCCAAAAAAATGTGTATTATATTAGCCAAAGGAAGGGAGATATTATGAAATTATTTCTAGTAAACAATCGCAGACGCTGCTCTTAAAGTACTTGCTAAAATAAATGCAGGTACTGTTTGGAGTGCAAGCTTGTATCTGCGAAGGAGAATAATTTTATAATATTATAAGTCCTATGCATATACAAGCATAGGACTTTTTTTGGAAAGGAAAAGAATATGAAGGAAATACTTGAAGAATTAAAAATACTTATGAACTGTCCTAGTGTATCTTCTGATAAAAGGATAAATAAAGAGTTATTAGAAGATATTAAAACTAGATTACCTAAAGATTTAATTATTAAAGATTATAGTTTTGAAGGATATTCTTCTTTAATAATTGCTAATACAAAAGACCATAATTACGATATTGTTTTTTGTGGACATGTCGATGTTGTTCCCGCTGATAATTATAAATATCAGGAAGATGAAATAAATGTTTATGGCCGGGGAAGTATTGATATGAAAGGATCAGTTGCAGTAATGTTAACCTTATTTAAACATCTAAATACTGATAAAAAAGTAGCTTTGTTTTTAACAACAGACGAAGAAATAGCCGGTCACTGCGCTAGAGAACTTGTTAATTTATACCCTAATATAAAACTTGCTATTGTTCCTGATGGCGGTAAAAACTTTGAAGTTATTTATAAACAAAAAGGCTTGTTTCAATTAAAGCTTGAAGTAAAAACGACTTCGGCTCATGCTTCAGCCCCTTATAAAGGAGTTAATGCTATTAGTAAGTTATATAATTGTTATGAAAAGTTACTTTTAAAATATCCTTTACCAATAAGTGACGAGGATTTTAGAACTTCAATAAATTTATCAAAATTAGAAGGTGGTAAAGCTTTAAATCAAGTCCCTGATACAGCTAGTATGTATTTAGATATTAGATATGTACCAGAATGTAATCCAGAAGAAATAATTACAGAAATTGAAAAAATAGATTCTGATATAAAGGTAAAGGTTATTGAAAAAGGTTTAGCGTTCAAAACTGATATCAATAATAAAAATATCCAAAAATATTTAAAAGTTTGTAAAGAAGTTTTAAAAGAAGAACCAAAAATTATAAAAAATGCGGCCACATCTGATGCAATTTATTTTGCTGATAAAGGGATACCAACGGTTTTAACTAATCCAGTTGGCGATAATCCGCATTGTAAAGACGAATTTGTAAATAAAGAATCATTGTTAAATTTATATAAAATATTTAAGAAAATTGTAGAGGAGTGATAAAATGACAAATAAATTATTTCAAATGAAACCGATAAAAATGGGAAATGGATTTTATATTAAACCAATTACAGACTTTGAAGATTTTTCTAAAGTAATCGATGTATTTAAAGAGTGGCCTTTTGACGAACCATTAACTTTAGAAGATAAGAAAGAAGAATATAATGGATATTTAAAAAATGGACTTTGTTTAGGTTTTTATCATAATACTGGTGATATAATGGGACTTGCGGGACTTATGCATGAAGTAGAAGAAGAACATGAAGAGTATTTTGCGCCTCAAGCAGGTAAGCTTAATCCTTTCTATATTTATGGGCTAGCCACTCTTCCGGAATATCGTGGTCATGGGGTTTGTACAACTTTAATGGAAGTAATCCATGATATAGCATTAGAAAATAATATTGATTTTATTTATTTAAGAACCCAATTAGAAGGCTCAATGTCTGAAGGTCTTTGCCGGAAACTTGGTTATACCGATATGTGCCAAAATAGTAAAAAAATTGTGCAAACAGTAACTTTTGAAAGAGGAACTACTGGTGAAATTGGCTCTGATGATAGACAGTTTTTGATTTATCCAATTAGTGAAGAAGGTAAAGAAATTTTAGTTGAAACTGGAGCTATTGTTCCGGAAAAATCAAAAGTAAAAAAATTATCTTAAGTTTGCTAGTAAAAAGCAAGTAAACCTATATAAAACAAAGGTAAACTTGCTTTTTAATTGCTCTATATCAAAATGTTTAAATCGTTAATTGACTTATTTGATAGAGTTTGCTATATTTACTAATAGAGGTGAAGAGTATGAAAAAGGGTTTTACATTAATAGAACTTTTGGGAACTATTTTAATTTTAAGTGCTATTATTTTGATTATTGCTCCTTTAATTCTTAATCGGATAAATAAAGGAAAAGAAATTGTAGATAAACAAAGTGAAGAAAGTTTAGTTCTTTCTGCTCAAAGTTGGGGGAGTAATAACCGCGATAAATTACCAATGGTAGATGGTGCCTATGAATATGGTAGCTCACGTTTTATGACAAAAAAGGAAATTAAACGAAATTTCAAAATTTGGGATATTGGTAAAGACTTAGAATATGGTGGAATTCCAGTCACATATTTAGATAATAAATTTTATTATGACGATAGCTTTAATCATACGTTAATCGTGGGAAGTACAGGATCAGGCAAAACTGTCGGTTTGATCTTTCCACTAGTTTATAATCTTGCATCTGCTGGCGAATCGATGATTATTAATGACACAAAGGGTGAAATATTTTGCTATACAGCAGATTATTTGAAACAAAAAGGTTATGATATTAAAATCATAAATCTAAGAGACGCACTTGCTTCAGATGGTTGGAATCCTTTGCATTTACCGTATAAGTATTATAAGGCAGGGGATATAGACGAAGCTGGTGACTTAATAGAAAATTTTTCTAAATCGTTAACTAAAAATTTATCGAGTAAAGATATGTATTGGGAAAAGTCAGCAACATCAGTTTTATCTGCACTGTGCTATGCAATAATAGAGGATGCTCCTAGAGAATCACAGGTAAATTTATATTCGCTCTATAACATGCTAGTTGAACACGGAGCTAAAACTATTAATCGGCAGAATTCTTTGGATATGTACTTTCAAGACAGACCGTTTGGAAATCTCGCTAAAAATAGTTATGCAACTGGCTCGTTTGCAAAAGGCGAAACTAGAGCTACATTATTTTCTGTGTTATCCACAGTAATAAAAATTTTCGCTGACACTGGAATTGCTAACTTGACGAGTAGAACAGATTTCGAGTTAGAAGATATAGGAAATAAGAAAACCGCTGTTTTTTTGATTATACCCGATGAAAAACAAAGTCGTCATGAACTTGCAAGTTTATTTATTGACCAATGTTATCAGGCATTAGTTAATACTGCCCAAAATAATCCAGATGGTAAATTACCAATTAGAACTAATTTTATTTTAGATGAGTTTGCGAATATGCCGGCGATTCCAAATATTTCTAATAAGGTGACGGTAAGTCGAGGAAGAAATATGAGATTTTATTTTGTTATCCAAGATTTTGGTCAATTAAAAGAAACTTATAAGGAAGCATCATCAATTATCAAATCTAATTGTACAAACTGGGTATATTTGCTAACAGCTGATAATGATACTGCCAAAGAAATTAGTAATAGATTAGGTAAATATACAATTTCTAGTTCCCGTGTTTCTACTTCTTCTAGGATTGAACAAACAGATTTTAATATTTCTAACGATAAGTCCCTAATGGGAAGAGAACTTTTACAGCCCGATGAATTAATGCGGTTTCAGTATGGCGAAAGTTTATTTATCAAATCTAGGCTGTTGCCGGTTAAAGCAACAACACTTCCTTTAGATAAATATGGTTTTAACATTAAAAAAGCCCATATTCCATCTGAGCATAAGGATTATACTATTGATGTTTTTAATTTAGATGAATTTAGGAGTAATAAGTTAAAGAGAGAGATAGATTCGCTTATAGATCTAGAATAAAAAAAATATATTTGCTATTTCAAAATATATTTTTATTTTTTTCCATTCTGTAAACTACCATTTAATATACCAGCAAGAAATGCCTGGAATGTTAATTCAGCATTTTCCTTGTCATCATTTAAAAGTGAATACAAGTCGATAATTGCTTTTGGTACTTTTTCTTTGCTGCTATTACTTAAATTGAGTGCAACTTCGGTTAATTCATTCATTTTATCTTCTAGTGCTATTGGGCTAGAAAGACGGTAGATAGTATATTGTAATTGGCTGTGTTTAAAATTTGAGCCAAATTCAAAGCCTTGTTCATACACTTCTTTAAAATCAACATTATTTTTTTCCATTTCAGAAACACCTCATTCCTATTTTAATGTTACAAGATGTTATATTATCGCTTTAAAATTTAAATATAAGATTACAAGATGTTAAAATTATTTCTTATATATAATATATAATACAATTTAAAATAAGTCAATAATATTTATGATTGAAATAAGATAAAAAAATGGAGGAATGCAAATAATAGAAAATAAAATAAACGAATTGAAAAATGTTAGTTTTAAATTAAAACAAACCAAGAATACAGATGAATATTCAAAGTTAAATGAGAAATTAAAAAACATTGTTAAAGGATTAAAACAAGAGGTTATAACTAAATTTAAAGATGAAAGCGACATTAAACATTTTCTAGATAATATAGCTAAATTTAATAATTATTCTGCTAATAATCAATGCTTAATATGGTTACAACGACCTGAGGCTGAATATGTTAATTCTTTTAGAAAATATAAGGAATTAGGATACCACGTGAAAAAAGGAGCTAAAGGGATAGCCGTTTTAGTTCCTAATTTTTTTACTATTGTAAAAATAACTGATATAGATGGAAATATTAGTTATTGTCCCTATTACAAGTTAACAGAAAATGAAATAAAAATATACAAGGATAAAGCCGATAATTCAATAGAATTTTATTCTAAAAAATTATCGGGTTTTTCAGTAGGATATGTTTTTGATATAAAAGATACCGATATGCCTAAGAATGTATTGAACGAATTAAATCCTATTGTAAATGATAAAGGGGCGGAAGAAGTGATTGGCTTCTTTATTAAAGCCATATATAGAGATGGTTTTAAAGTTAAGTTTGATAATATTGTTAGGGCAAAAGGATATTGTGATCATCAAAATAATTTAATCGTTGTAAAAAGCGGGTTGGGAAGTTTGATGTCCTTAAAAGTTTTAATTCATGAGTATGCTCACGCATTGGCTCATAAACATTTAAAAAATAATAATAAAGATTATGAAGACAATAGAAATCAATATGAAACAGAGGCGGAAGCAATTGCATATACTGTTTCAAGATATTTAGGATTACCAACAATGGAGTATTCACTAGATTATTTATATAGTTGGAGTAAGCAAAAAGATTTTAAAGAAATCGATGAGTCTTTTACAACTATTATTAACTATAGCAATAGAATAATTAGAAATTTTACAAGTTTTTATAGTCGTGAGCTTGATTTGGATATATATGGAGTGAAATTTAACAATATATAAAAGTAAACTAGTGTTAAGCTAAAAAAATTAAACAGCTTATTTCCTTTTTAGTTAATATAAATAAAAAATTCATAACTTTATTTACTGCGTAACAAAGTAATTCACAATTTTATTTTACATTTTAAATAAAAAAGACTAATTACGTGATATAATATTAAATATAAAATTAAAGTTTTTTATGAGAGGTATTTGGGATTATGAATAATGATTTAACTTTTTTTACAAATGAGCCAGAAAGGAACTTAAGTGATAGGTTTAATAAAATTTTAAAAAGGGACACACGTTTTTTTGATGTATTGGTTGGTTATTTTAGAGCAAGTGGTTTCTATTTATTACAAGATGCTTTAAATAATGTAGAGAAGACAAGAATATTGATAGGAATTAATACAGATGCACAAGTATTAAAAATGTATAAAGAGAGCCAAATGAGTATTGATGAAATTAATTTAAATACTTATCAAGCCAAAACAAATTATAAGGATAAATTAAAAAAAGAATTTGATGATTCTGAAGATTTAGAAACAGTAGAAAATGGTGTTCATAGGTTTATAGAATTAATTAGAAATGGAAAATTAGAATTAAGAGTGTATACAGGGCAACCAATTCATGCCAAAATTTATGTTATGAGAAATTATGATGATTGTGCGGACTATGGTAAGGTAATAACTGGATCGAGTAATTTTTCTTATAACGGATTAGTAAATAATTTAGAATTTAATGTTGAACTTAAAAATCGTGCTGATGTTGAATTCGCTTATAATAAATTTGAGGAGTTATGGAAAGATTCAGTTGATGTCAGTCAAGAATGTATAGATACTATTGAAAAAGAAACTTGGGTCAAAAATGATATCACACCATATGAAATGTATTTAAAATTTTTGTATGAATATTTTAAAGAAGAAATAAATGATGATCAATCATTTAAGTTTAATACTGATGAGTATCTTATTGATGGCTTTAGACCTTTACAATATCAAATGGATGCTGTCATACAAGCAAAAAAAATGTTAGAGAAGCATAATGGCGTTTTTATTTCTGATGTTGTTGGACTTGGTAAAACGTATATGTGTGCTTTGTTGGCTAATGAACTAAACGGCGGTAAGTTATTTCTTGTCCCACCTGTATTAGTTGATTATTGGAGAAAAGTTTTGAGGTCTTTTGGAGTAAGAAATTTTGAAGTATATTCTAGTGGTAATTTACGAAAAATATGTGAGGAAAAAATATATAAGACTTTTCATTATATATTTGTAGATGAAGCACATAAATTTAGAAATGATAACACTGATAACTATACTCACTTGTATGAAATATGTACTAATAAAAAAGTTGTATTAATAACGGCGACTCCACAAAATAATTATATAAATGATATAGCAAATCAACTATATTTGTTTGAGTCGAAGACTAATTCTACAATTCCAGGTGTCAGAAAACTTGAACAGTTCTTCTTAAATCTTAGAGCGGAAGTTAATAAGCATGAAAAAGGAACGACTGAATATTATAATGCGATAGAAAAGGCTTCATGTAAAATTAGAGATAGAGTGCTTAGAGAAGTAATGATTAGAAGAACAAGAACAGAAATCCAAAAAAATTATAAAGACGATTTAGAAAAACAAGGATTGTCTTTTCCTAAATTAAATAATCCGATTAAGGAAACTTATGAATTTGATCAAGAAACTGAAACTATATTTGAAGAAACGATTAATTCAATAAAGGAATTAACTTATTCTCGTTATAAGCCATTAACTTATGTTAAGCCTGAATTTTTAACTACAGAAATGAACACTTTATTAACTGGGCAAAGAAATATGGGAGCGTTTATGAAAGGTACCTTAGTAAAAAGATTAGAAAGCAGTAAATATGCTTTTATAAAAACTTTAACAAGGTTTATTGAATCTCATGAAGCATTTATTAAAATGTATAAAAATGGTGAAGTATGGATAAGTAGAAAACTAAATGTTGATGATTTGTTAGATCGTGAAGATTTTGAAACATTAATTGATGGTAGAGAGAATGGTGTGGCATTTTCTTTTAAGTCAGATGAATTTAATACTAATTTTGTTATTGATTTACAAAAAGATTTAAATATATTAAATCATTTAAAGGAACAATGGGAACTTTTAGATCATGATTGTAAGTTGGATTATTTCTTGAATTTGCTAAAAATTGATAAAAACTTAAAAGGTAAAATAATTATATTTACAGAGTCAAAAGAAACGGCAGAATATTTGGCTAACAATATAAAAAACAAATTAAATAGAAATGTTATATTATTTTCAGGCTCTATGAGTGATAATATAAAAAATGAAATTAGAAACAACTTTGATCCAAATGTTGAAAAAGAACTTGCAAAAAATGATTATGATGTACTTGTCACTACTGATGTTTTGGCTGAAGGTATGAATCTTCATAGAAGTAATGTAATCATTAATTATGATTTACCTTGGAATCCTACAAAAATAATGCAACGTGTTGGGCGTATTAATAGAGTGGGTACAAGACATACAGAATTATTTGTATATAATTTTTTCCCAACAACAAATTCTAATGATTTGATTCACCAAAATGAAAACATTATTAGTAAAATTCAAATGTTTCATAATATACTGGGCGAGGACTCTAAATTTTTAACTGATGAAGAAAATATATCAACTCATGAATTGTTTAAAAAAATGACAACGATTGATGCAGAAGATGAAACTGGATTAAATACTGAACTTCAATACTTAAAATATATTAGAGAAATAAGAGATAAAAATCCCGAGTTATTTGGTAAAATAAAAAAACTACCAAAGAAAATTAAGATAGCTAGAAAAAAAGATTCTGAAGAATTATTAACGTTCTTTAGAAAAGGATATGTAAAAAAATTCTATTTATCAACCTTAACTAATACTGATGAGGTAACTTTTGATGATGTTATAGAACTCATAAAAACTACTCCTGAAGAAAAATCAGTACCTGTAAATTCACAATATTATACTTTATTAAGAAAAAATAAAACTTCTTTTAACAATTTTGAATCAGAAGAAAATCAAGATGAATTTTCAGAGGTTGAAAGAAGAAAAGGAAGCAGTAATGCAAAAAGACTGATATATGTTATTCAGCAAACTTTAAAAATTGAAGATGTTTTAACTGATGAAGAAATAGAAAAGGGAAATAGATTACTGAAATTATTGAAAAATGGTGATTTGCCTACTAAAGTATTGAAAGATGCAAATAGAATGTTAAAATTGAATGTAAAAAGTTATTCGGATTTAATTAAATTTTACAAAGATTTTTATAACTCAATCCCATCAACGTATTTTGAATTAGAAGAAAAACAAAATCAAAGTAATAATAATATTACTGAAATTATCTTATCAGAGTTATTTATAAAATAATGGAGTGATGCATATGGATTATAGAGAAAAAGAATACTTAGAATTATTAAACAAAAAGTTTGATGAGTCAAATTTTATAGATTTTACACGTGACTTGTTAAATCTAAGCCCATTTGATATTTCTAAAAATATTGGAGAAAGAAAAGATATTCCTCAGCAATATCAAGAAAATATAGAATATTATAAATATATTGCTAAATATAATGATGGTATTAACAATATTGGTATATTAATTGTAAAATTAGGAAATAAAACATCTACTAATGCAAGAACAGCCCAAAGAAATTTTATTGCCACAATTTTATCAAAATATGATTTAGATGCATCATTAGTTGCATTTTATTCTGATAGAGAAAGTAATTGGAGATTATCATTTGTAAAGAAAGAAATTGATTTTACTGACAAAGGATTTAAAATCGAATTAACACCAGCTAAAAGATTTTCATATCTAGTTGGTGAGAACGAATCAGTTCATACAGCTAAGGAGTATTTACTAAAATTATTAAGAATTAATGATAGGAAAATTAAAATTGATGATATTGAACAAGTGTTTGATGTTGAAAAAGTAACTAAAAAGTTCTTTGAAGAGTATAAGGAAAAATATTTACAATTAAAAGACTTTTTAGATAATAATGAAGACTTTAAAGTGGAGTCCAAAAAATTTGATTTTTCATCAGTTGAATTTGCAAAAAAATTAATGGGACAAATTGTTTTCCTATACTTCTTGCAAAAGAAAGGTTGGCTTGGGGTACAATTAGTACCAAATAAAATAAGTGTTTCTGACTTTAATGAGTTGTTGTCTAAAAATGATATTGTTTCACAGAATGTTTTGAAAAAATTTTATATTTTAAAAGACGACTTTTATGTAATTGAAAAAACTAAATTAAGGCTGTCTGAATTGGAAGAAGATATAGTTAATTTATCTAACATTTTTAAAAATACTAATTATGATAAACCGTGGGGAACTGGTCAAAAAGATTTTATTCGTTTCATATATAAGCAAGCTATGAAAGAACATAAAAATTTCTTTGATGATTATTTAGAACCGTTTTTTTACAAAGGATTAAATGAACAAAGAGATAATCAATATTTTGCCTTATTTAATTGTAAAATTCCGTTTTTAAATGGTGGATTATTTGAACCTATAAATAATTATCGTTGGTCGAGTGCTAATTTCAGTATTCCTAATAGCTTATTTAGCAACGAAAATAAAGATGGTATATTGGACTTTTTAGATTTATATAATTTTACCATTGATGAAGAAGAACCTTTAGAAAAAGATATAGCAGTTGACCCTGAAATGCTAGGAAAAATCTTTGAAAATTTACTAGATATCAATGACAGAAAATCTAAAGGTGCTTTTTATACACCAAGAGATATCGTTTATTATATGTGTCAAGAAAGTTTAGCAAACTATTTAGTTACAAAGGTGCATATTAATTATGATGAAATAATTGAATTTATTAAATATGGTGATTTAATTAGTCAAATGGATTATGAAAGTTTACTAACTAATAGCGATTCACATAAATTAGGTAATACGATTTATAATAATATTATTGCAATAGATAAAGCTTTAATGAATGTTAAAATAGCTGATCCAGCGGTTGGTAGTGGTGCATTTCCATTGGGAATGCTTACTGAAATTGTTAAATTAAGAAACAACTTAACCGCATATATGAATGTTCAAAAAGAATTAGGAACATTACAGATAGATTTTGTTGTAGACTCAGAACAAATGAAAAGGGACTTGTTTGATATGAAACTTCAAACGATTGAAAATTGTATTTATGCGGTTGATATAGAACCTAGTGCAGTTGATATTACTAAGTTAAGATTGTGGTTATCCTTAATAGTAGATTATCCAAATGAAGAAGAACCTAGACCATTACCCAATTTAGATTGTAAAATTATGCAAGGAAATAGTTTGTTAGATGAGTTTGAAGGAGTTCCGTTATTTAGTGCTAAAATTTTAGCAAATAATTTGAAAAATTATAAGCGAAAAGCTTCAAATATAAATATGGTAAGTGATATATATATTCAACAATCTTGGGTGGTTGAAAATCGTTACCTTGATAATGATTATATGGATCTTAATATGCATATCGAAGAAATGATTGAATTACAAAAAGAATATTTTAATACTTCTAATAGTAAATTAAAAAAGGAATTGAAAGAAAAAATAGAGTTAATTCAATTAGGAATGGTTGAGGAGTCATTAAGATCACAACCTGAAAAATTGAAAAAATTTGATGAAATGGCAAAAAAGAAAAATAAGCCTTGGTTTATTTGGAAGCTGGAATTTTATGATGTGTTTAAAAATAATGGCGGTTTTGATATTGTAATTGGTAATCCACCTTATGTTGATTCAGAGAGCATGTCTAAAAATGATCCGGAGTTAAGAAAAGTATATTCTCAAAAATACAAAGTAGCAAAAGGGAATTGGGACTTATTTGTTATCTTTTTTGAGCTTGGCTTCAGTTTATTATCATCTGATGGTATTTTAGCTTTTATTGTTCCAAATAAATTAATATCTGCTAATTATTCTAAAACTTTAAGAGATTTTTTATGTCAAAAAACAGTAGTAGAAATAAGGGATTATTCGAATGTAAAAGTTTTTAAGGAAGCAAAAGTTTATCCAGTAACTATTGTTAGTCAACAATTAAAACAAAATAATGATGTTGTTATGACTGTTATGAATGATATCAATAATATTGGATGGCAAAACAGAATTAATAATAAGTCATTTCACAATGCCGCTAATTGGGACACTTATTTTTCTTATGATGTTGAATACGGAAATATAATTTCTAAAATTTTAAATAAGAGCAGAGAACTTGATACTTTTGATGTTGAAATTAAAGGAGCTGCAACAGTTAATGATGCATATGTTACAAAAGAAGTTTTACATGAATCTTTGAATTTAACTAATGAATTAAAATTTATTAATACAGGTACAATAGATCCTTTTAGAATTCTTTGGGGAGTTAAGCCTACACAGTATATTAAAGGTAAATATAATTTTCCAGTAGTGGATAGGGATAAATTTAAAAAAGTACTTAATTCAAGATACGATGATGCTATAAATGAAAAAATTGTTATTGCAGGAATGACAAAAACTTTAGAATGTGTTTATGCTCCGAGTGGAGTTATTGCTGGTAAATCAACCATAGTAATATTTAGTAAAACAATAAATCTAAATTATATTTTGGGGTTGTTAAATAGTCGACTTATGACCTTCTTTTATAGAATTTATTATAATTCTTCTTCATTGGAGGGAGGGTTTTATAGCATAAATACAAAACAAGTTAGAAAATTGCCTTTTATACTTTCAAACGAATATTATAATGACGTTATTTCGTTGGTGGAAAAATTAAATAATAATTATAATGATAAGGATATGTCTAGTCTTAATTTGATAGTATATAAAATATATCAATTATCTGATGCTCAAATAACGTTAATTGATGAATATTTTAAACATAATGGATTTTAAAATTATAATTTATTAGGAGATATATTTGAAAAATTTAAATTGTTTTAATTTTAGTACAACATTAAAGTCTTTATCTAATATATTTAATATTCCAGAAAATGAGTTGCTTTCGTTTTTAATTATAAATAAAAATTGTGAATTATCTGAAGATGAATTATTCGCCGAGTTAGAATCTGAAAAACAAATTATGACTAGTTACGATGCCACTATATTTTTTCATTTAACTAGATGTCATATAAAAGGAATAACTAATATTCTAAAAAATGGTTTGTACTCTACTGCAAAATCATATACAGAGATAATAACCTTTATTTATGCATTTGATAACCATAATATGAGTGCAAATGATTTTAAACTTTATTCTAAAAATTTAATAGAAAAAAATAAAAATTTAAATAATTATATAAATAAAGATAAAGGGCCTTATGCCTTATTGATTAATGATATTAATCTGAATGATTATCATTTTTTATCAGAAGAGCAGGGACCAGAGATGGTTGAAGATATTTTTAAACAATTATATTCAAATTGTTATAAGGAAAAATTAATAAAATACAATAAAAAAACTCTTCCAGTTGTAGTTGTTTTTAGGAAAAATATTGCAGAATTAAAATTTTTAAAAACGGCTTTATATTTTTTATGGTGTATTATATCTAATAATATATGGAAAAAGAACTATAATTGTAGTATCGATTTTTTGAGAGATTATGGTATGGAAATAAAGAAAAATGATATCCTAAAAATTATTAAATTATAATTGAAACATGGAAAATGCTATATTATTAAAATAGAAAATATAATATTAAAAAAATAAAACTTATAAAAAAGTTGCCAAATTCTTTCAAATGTTTTATGTATGGACCAGTAATGGTCTTTTTTGATTGAAATAATGAAAAAATTAAGGAGGGAAATTTTATATTTGAAAAAAATGCTAGTCTAAAAGTTAGTGAGACATTTTTTTGTGAGTTAGAAGAACGTTTAGGCAATAAACATTCTTTAACTGGATATTATGAAACATTTAATAATTGCCGAGAACAAGGGTTAATTTTGGACATATATGATAACGACAAAAGCTTATGTATTTGGGCATGTGAATGTAGAAGTTCAGATCAGATTATGATTGTTCTCGGTAATGAAGAAAATAAAGACATTAATAATATGTTTGATGATGAAGTCTATAATCGTGCTAAATATTTCGAATATAAAGATTATGCTTCTGCAGTAGATTTTGTTTATAAACAAATAAAATATATCTTTAAAAATAAAATGAATAAGGATAGACATTTTAAGTATGATTGTAATTATGATATCGATACAATACAAAGCATTAAAGTAGATGAAAGTTCTCTTGATTATAATAATAGAAAGGTAGGTATTTAATATGGCAAGGTATATTGATATATCTTTTAAAAAAACGGTAAAAATCGATTCTGATAATTTGCAAGAAGCAATAAAAACAGCTAAAGAAGAATTTTATCAACCGGAAACTCAAAAGAAATTACTAAATGAAGTAAACGTTACTTTTAAAGAAAACCCTATAATAAGAAAACAGGCTGAAACAATTGCAAGATTATATCAAAAAGAAAGTGAATTTAGTCAAGATAATTTGCAGGAGTTTTTAGATGTTTTGTTTGGCTCTGATGAAGTAAAAATAAATATTTATAATGAGATATTAAAGATTTTAAAAACGGATTATCATTTTGAAGATTTAAATATTAAGATTTAAATATGATTGGCAATATGAAAATAATTATGTGAGGAGGATTAAATTGATAGTAAAACATAAAAGCTTAAATTATTCTGAGCGAGTTATTAAAAGCGTTATTGATAGATGCAATAAAGATTTTAAGGGGTTAGATGGTATTTTAGAGGTTTTTAACAACACTAGAGAACAGGGTTTTGTTTTAAAAGTATATGATTCATATGATCCATCATATGATACTTGTATTTGGGTATTTGAAATTCCGTTACAAAATCAGTTAAATGTAATTTTTGGTAATCGAAAAGATTGTAGTAAAGAAAATTACTGGAATGAAGAAATGTTTAAAAGTAGAATTACGTTTGATTCATTAAATACAAAAGAGGTTATAGACATGATATTTGATTATATAAAAGAACGTTATGATAGAGATATTAATTATGATGTTCAATTAAATATGTAAGGAGGCATATATATAGGAAGTGAAAATAAATATACGCTTGGAGATTTAATTTCATGTATTGGTGGTTTAGTAAAAGACTATGAAGAAAACATTTTGTCTAGTAAATTATCAGAAGAAGATGATAATCGATTGTTGAAAACAAAAGAAGTTATCCGTGAATTTCCTATTTTAACTCAATACACTTTATCAAAGGCTTTAAAAGATAAAAAAATATCTTACACAAAAGTGGGGAATACTAATTATTTTAGAGTAAAAGATATTGAAAATTTTATAAATTTAGGAAAGAAGAGTGACAATGATGACTAAGCTAACCACGAAAGATTTAGTTAGATTTACAATTACTGTGGCGGAGGCAAATAAAAATCATATTACAATTGATGATTTAAAAGGAATTACTGAAATTATTCCGAATAAAAAATATAGAATTGTACTTAGCAATGGTTTTAACAAAGATGGTAGTCGTAATAGAATTTCTGAAACATTTAATGGTACTTTATTGCAAACAATAGAACGTAAATATGAAATAAAAAAAGAATTAGAAGAATTACATCCTGATGCTAATTCTACCTTTGAAGAGTTTTCTAAACTATATGTGAAATATTTGGAAGGGAAAGTAAAAAATAATCAAATCGATCTTACAACATATGAAGGTTATTATAATTTATTGAGACTTCATATTTTGCCATATTTAGGAAATAGAATTATAAAAGATATTACTACTAAAAATATAGAAAATTGGATTGGCGATTTACAACAGAAAAAAACAAAAAAAGGAACTGGGTTGCATCCTACTACTATTGCTCATTGTTTTAAACTACTGAACAATATGTTTAATTTTGCCAAATTAGAAAAAATTCTGAAAGAAAACCCTTGTGAATATGTTTCCAAAAAGCCGACAGAACAGCCGGAGGAAAAGCAGTATTTTACATTAGAGGAAATGGATTATGTTAAAGAATTATTAATGAATTCTAATATACGTTTCAAAACTGCTATGTTCTTAACTATGGATACCGGTTGCCGTAGAGAAGAAATTATTGGATTAACTTGGGAAAATGTTGATTTAGTCAATAAAACTATATTTATTAAAGATGCGATTGTTGTTACTTCCAACAATGCACCATTAAAGCATAGCCGTATTCGCAAAAAGGGTGTTAAAAGTGTCCATAGTGAAAGGAAAATAAGAATCACAAATGTATGTGCCAATTTGTTATCTCAATATAAAAATTTTAAAAGCGATAGTGGCCTGCGAGTAAAAGATAATGATTATGTTTTTACTAATTGGGATAGTAATAAAGTATGGGATCCTAATAGGTTTACTGCTGAATGGAATACGTTTAGAAAAGAAAATAATATAAAAAAGAATGTTACTATTCATGGTTTGCGACATTCCAATGCAACTTTTTTGTTATCTATTGGAATTCCAAAAAAAGATGTTGCTAAAAGACTGGGACATACCCCAGAAGTTTTAGATAGG
>CALVRP010000129.1 GCA_944358665.1 uncultured Bacilli bacterium | reverse complement strand
GTAAAAAAATGATATTTAAAGCCTTTTCTTTTTTTTCTTCAAAATCATTTTTGGTGTTTTTTGTTTTTTTAAAAAAAGAACGTTTTTGATTTTTTATAATAAAGTTACCTTTGGTTGTTTTAGTCGTTTACAGAAGGTAAAATGTTCGCTTTTTCACCATCAGTATATTAATAATTTTATTACATATAATTACATAGGTGAGTTTATGAAAACAAAGGTTCTAATTATTCTTAGTATTATCTTTATATTAACCGGCTGCGAGCAAAAAGAAGTCGTTAGTATTATTGAAAATGATAAAAGTATGGTCTCTATTAATTATCCTGTAACTGACAGCAATGTCTTAAACGACGCTATTAGTTCTTATGTTAATAAAGTTTATAACGAATTTAAAGCAGAAGAAAATAAATATGAAAAGCCAGAACTTAATATTTCATATACTTACAAAGAAGTTAATGAAAATGTAATTAGTGTTAGTCTTAACACAGAAATTTATACAGATAAAACGGTTAATAAAATTAAAACATTTAATTACGATCAAAAAAATGATAAATTTTTAACCATGGAAGATATTGTCCGTGATTTAGAAGCCCTCGACTACGATATAAAAAAAGCTTTACTTGAAAAGTATCAAGAAGCTGACATGGACTTTTTATCCAATGTAACTTATGACTATTTTACAAGAGACAACGAAAACCTATCCCTTTATTTTAATCCCGTAGAATTATATACTAAAAAAAATGAAACCATTTATTTAGACATTCCTTTAAATTCTCTCAGATTGTTAATCGATATTGACAAAGAGACCGATGATAATACCTATATATCAATCAAGAAAAAAAATATCGACTATGATAAAAAAGTTGTAGCTTTAACTTTTGATGATGGTCCTAGTAAATACACTGAAAAAATCTTAGATATTTTAAAAAAATATGATGCCTGCGCAACTTTTTTCGTTGTTGGTAACAAAGTAGAATTCTATAGTGATCAACTAAAAAGAATGCTAAAGGAAGGTAGTGAAATAGGTAATCATTCTTATAGTCACAAATGGTTAAATAGACTTACAAAAGAAGAGTTTCAAGAAGAAATTAACAAAACACAAAAAGCTATAAAAAAAGAGACAGGTTTTACTCCTAAATTATTTAGGCCAACATATGGTGGGTACAGTGATAAACTTAAAACTTATACTGATTTAACATTTGTCTTATGGACTGTCGATTCTTCGGACTGGAAAGTTAAAAATACTGAAAAAATTTTAAATAATATTCTTCCAAATGTTCAAGATGGCAGTATTATTTTAATGCATGACAATCATAGTTATGCAGTCAAAGCTTCAGACGATGTCATTAAAAAATTAAAAGAAGAAGGTTACCAGTTTGTCACAGTTAGTGAACTGTTAGAAATTAAAAATTTAAGAGAAAGTTAATGAGTAATTATAATTTAGACCAGGTATCTCTTTTTTACTTACAAATATTACTTTCTTCTGGCCTTATTGCATCAATTTTAATTTCAATTAGTCTTTCTTACAACGAAATTTTAAAAATTCAAAATCAAAAACCACTTTATAGCCAAGAAATGGAAAGTAATATTTTGATTTTTAATCGCTGTTTAAGTGTTTTAATTGCCATTGGTTTTCTTTGGATTAATTTTCAAGACAAAAAATATATTACTGACGACGATGAAGATATTAAACATGCAAATTTGCAAATTGATGCGAGTGTTTTTAACTTGATAGGTAGTCTGATTGTTTTATATGTTGCGCTCGATAGCATTAATAATATAAGTAGTAGTGATTTTGATAATCCAGCATTGTAGGTGATATTATGTTTATAAGAATTTTTGGCTTTTTAGTTGGTTTTGGCTTTAGTACTATTGGTTTTGTATTTATTATTAGTTATTTAAATTTACTATCACTCGGGTATAATTTTTCAGAATATGTTCATTTTATTTGTAGTAGTCCTGAGTGTTTAATTGGACCAATTGGTCTAATTATTATTACTTTAGTAATTTTTTTACCGAAAGGAGATAATAATGAATTACATATACGATATCCTATTAAATTTCCAAGATGAGTACTATGATTTTTTTGAATGGAATCCTGATGATAAAATTACTCACATTAAAAAAACTCCTATTATTAAAATTTCTAATGAGGATTTAAATACTATTAAAGAAGCTAACACAAAATTTTCTGAAGATTTTTTAAAACAAATATATAATAAAACACAAATATTTAAAAAATATGATATTAATACAATAAATTATGTATGTGTTTTTTGCAGTAATAACGAAAGCATTGGGGTAAAAATAAACAAAACAGGAACCGTGGTTGGAAAAAGCTCATTATTGTTAGATGAAAATGACGAAGTTTTGGAAGCTAATGAAAATATGGAAACAAAAAAAATTGATTTTTCATCTAAGCTAAAAATAAAAACCTCAAGATTTCATACAAGAAAAGAAATTGAAGAAAGTAAAGAAACTATAAAAAAACTTCAACATTTATTTAAAAATGGTGAAGAAAATAAATTGAATTATTTGTTTTTTGAGTGCTTTGGCAAAAAAGAAAATGATATAAATAAAGTTTTTAATAAAATTAAAAATGAAGTTTATAAATATAATGAAAATTATAATAAAATAAATGACTTTTTAAAAATAATTAGCCAAAAATAAAATGGATAAAATTATCCAAGAAAATCTAAAATATATGGTAATGCAATAATAAAAGCCACAATAATTACTACAAGTACAACGATAAATGCAACTGTACTTTTTTTGTCTTTATCATTAGTTATTTCTGATGTTTCAGTAACTTCTTCTTGCGGAGCTTCTAGTTCTGCTTTATTATTAGCAGCTGGCATTTCGGCCATAGGGACTGGAGTCTCTACTGAAGTCGGCGTTACAGGGGCTTCTGCTGGCGCTGGTGTTACTGGAGTCTCTACTGAAACTGGTGTTACTGGAGTCTCTACTGAAGCTGGCGTTACAGGAGCTTCTGCTGGCGCTGGTGTTACTGGAGTCTCTACTGAAGCTGGCGCTACAGGTGTCTCTGCTGGCGCTGGTGTTACTGGAGTCTCTACTGAAACTGGCGCTACAGGTGTTTCTGCTGGCGCTGGTGTTACTGGAGTCTCTTTTTCCACTTGCCCAGCAAAGTCAAAACTATAGTTTAAATTCCCTTCTTGTGAATTATTTGTATTATTATTTAAAACATCATTGTTTTTTTCGTTCATTTGAAATTTCCCTCCTATTCTATAATTCATTATAACAAAATCTTTAACAAAAATAAAGTGTCAGCTTTCTAATATTTTTCTTAATTTATCTAATTTTTCTTCAGCCATAGCCGGAACACCTTCTAAAGGATATATTAAACCCAATTTTTTATATTTATCACTTCCATAAGTATGATATGGAATAAGCTCAACCTTTTCAATATTTTTTATTTTTTTTATATATTCTTTTAATTTTAAAATGCTTTCTTCATCATCGTTTATACCTGGAACAATAACTTGTCTTAACCACATTTTTTTATTCATTTTATTACAAAGCCTTACAAAATTTTCGACTCTTTTAATTGGAATACTAGTTATTTTTTTATAATCTTCTTCAGTAGTTGCTTTTACATCTAATATAACTAAATCAGTGTATTTTAATACTTCCTCATCCTTAGTTGTACCTACACCAGCAGTATCTAAACAAATATGAATGTTATTCTTTTTACAGAGTTTCATCGTTTCTATAAGAAAATCAGGTTGCAAAAGTGGTTCACCACCTGAAAATGTAACTCCACCGGTATCTTCAAAATATGGTTTATATCTTTTTATTTTCTCAATAAGTTCTTCTGGTGTTATTTCTATACCATTTTTCAAAGTCCAAGTTTCCGGATTATGACAATATAAACATCTTAATGTACAACCCTGCATAAATACTACAAATCTAATTCCTGGGCCATCAACAAGCCCCATTGTTTCAATTGAATTAATATAACCCATTATACCCTCTCATGGAAAGTTCTGGCGATAACTTCTTCTTGATGTTTACGACTAAGTCTATTAAAATTAACGGCATAACCAGAAACTCTAATCGTTAAGGTTGGATATTTATCAGGATTATTCATGGCATCAATTAAAAGTTCTCTATTTAAAACATTAACATTAATATGGTGAGCGCCTTTTCTGAAATACCCATTTAACAAACTAACTAGATTATTCTTTCTTTCTTCCTCAGTATGTCCTAAAGCATCTGGGGTAATTGAAAATGTATTAGAAATCCCGTCTTCACAAACATCTTTATAAGGTATTTTAGCAACTGAATTCAAAGACGCTAGAGCTCCATTTTCATCCCTTCCATGCATCGGATTAGCTCCTGGCGCAAATGGCATTCCCGCTTTTCTACCATCTGGTGTAGCACCAGTTTTAGTTCCATATACGACATTAGAAGTAATAGTTAAAACAGAAAGGGTATGTTTGGCGTGACGATAAAGTTTATTGTTTCTTAATTTACTAATAAATTTTTCTGTAAGTTTGGTTGCAATTTCATCTACTCTATCATCATCATTACCAAACTTAGGGAAATCACCTTCTATTTCAAAATCCACAGCAATACCATCTTTTCTAACTGGTTTAACTTTAGCATATTTTATAGCCGATAAACTATCAACCGCTACTGATAAACCGGCAATACCAAAGGCCATAAGCCTTTCGACATTAGTATCATGAAGCGCCATTTGACTAGCCTCATAAGCATATTTATCATGCATATAATGAATAATATTCATAGCATCAACATAAATACTAGCGACCTTATCTAAAACTTTATCATAAGCTTTAACCACCCTATCATAGTCTAATATTTCGTCTTCTAGTTTATCAATGCCATCTAATACTAAAATATCCTTTTTTTCATCTATACCACCATTAATGGCATATAAAAGTGCTTTAGCTAAATTACATCTAGCGCCAAAATATTGCATTTGTTTGCCTACTTTCATTGCCGAAACACAGCACGCAATCGCATAATCATCACCAAATATTGGGCGCATCACATCATCATTTTCATATTGAATAGCATCAGTTTTTATAGAAATATAAGCACAATATTTTTTGAAGTTTTCTGGCAAATCATAAGACCACAAAACAGTTAAATTAGGTTCTGGAGCCGGGCTTAAATTAATTAACGTATGTAGATATCTAAAAGATGTTTTTGTAACTAAACTTTTTCCACCTTCAGTCATCCCGCCAATTGACTCTGTAACCCAAGTAGGATCTCCAGCAAATAATTCATCATATTCTGGTGTTCGCAAATGTCTGGCCATTCGCAGTTTTAAAATAAAATTATCAACGATCTCTTGAACTTCTTCTTCAGTTAATATTCCATCTTTTAAATCTCTTTCAAAGTAAATATCTAAGAAAGTTGAAGTTCTACCTAAACTCATTGCCGCACCATTATTTTCTTTAATAGCGGATAAATAAGCAAAGTATAACCACTGTGTAGCTTCCTTTGCATTAGTAGCAGGAGTAGAAATATCGAAGCCATAACTCGCAGCCATACTTTTAATATCATTTAAAGCTTTTATTTGCATACTTACTTCTTCACGAAGTCTAATAGTTTCTTCATTATCAACTTTAATAGTTTCTAAATCTTTTTCTTTTTGTTTTATTAGATAATCGATTCCTTATAAAGCAACTCTTCGATAATCGCCAATAATCCTTCCCCGTCCATACGCGTCTGGAAGACCCGTTAAAAGTCCCGTATGACGAGCTTTTTTTATATCATCTGTATAAG
>CALVRP010000128.1 GCA_944358665.1 uncultured Bacilli bacterium | reverse complement strand
AAGTAATATTCGCAATTCCTTTCAACCTTGAACCCTCTTTTTCTACTTTTTTTATTTCTACATTTGTTATTTTCATTTTAATCCTACCATCCTTTTCTACTTTTTTTAAATGTTTTAATTTTTAATTTATAAATATTGAATCTAGTTATCACATCCTTTCATCAATATAAGTTGCCATTAAATCAGCAATGTGAAGTAAAACAGTTAGTCCTGATTTATTAAAAGCCTTACTTACATACATCTGCTCCTCTTTAGAAACAAAACCTCCCATATGCCACCTTATAGCCATAATTTCATCATCTGTAAGTTTTATAAATTTTTGAATAATCATAACTGATTTTTCACCATGACCAAGAGGTAACTCATCATCTAAAATATAAGTTTGAGTTGGAACCCATTTTCCCTCTTTATTTTGAATATTTTTTACACTCTTTTTATAATAATTAGCCTTACATATATCGTGAAGTAAGCTAATAATAATAATCGTTTCATTCGAGATATCCAAATTTACACATAATTTTATTAAATTATAATAAACATTTAAACTGTGTTTAGCTAACCCTCCTTCTTCAGCTAAGTGATACTTGGAAGATGCAGGAGCCTCAAAAAAATCACTATTTTCTAGATATGAAATTAATTCTTTTATTCCAGGTCTATTGACAGTCTTTAACATCTCAATAATAATGTCTTTATTCTCCATTATCATTAACACCCTCCAAAGCACATTTTTCACACAAGTTAATTTCTTTTACTATTTCATATCCAACTGTCGTATTTACTTTTTCATAAAAGCCTTTTTTTATAACTTGTTGATACACTCTATCACGTGTCAAAATTGGTTTTTTAGTTAATTTTTCTCGTGGTTCAGTAATTCTTCCACATTTATCACATTTAAACATGTTCTTCCTCGCTTTCTGTTTTTGATTTTAAAATTTCTTTCGCTCCTGAATTAACAACTCTATTTTTTAATCTTGTTTTTTGAATAACTCTCGATTTTTGAGGTGGTAATTTAACTCTTAAATATCTATCGCTCATAAGATCTTTTAATTTGTTATTTAAGTCTTTATTTTCCTCTTTTAAATCATTAATTTCTTGTCTTAACTTATTATTTTCTTTTTTATATCCTCCGAGGGCTCCACTAACACGTTTATATTTTTTAGCTAGTTTCTCAAGTTCTTCTTCAACTTCAAATTTACATGATTCTTCTAATTTAGCTGCTTCTAAATATAAATTATTTTTATCTTTTAATTCTTTTATTTCGATATCCTTTTGTTTTAAATCAGTTTTATATTGTGTATTTTCTAATAATGCTTTTTCTAATTCTGTTTGCACTCGTTTATTTTCTTCTTTTAATTTTTTTATTCCAAACACTACTACACCTCCTATTCTATTTTAGAAAACTGTTTAACGGGAACATCATAGCCATTTACATTACAAATTAATGTTTCATTCTTAATTGCACATTTTTGGCTTGTCCCATAATTATCATTAATATCATAAAATTCATAACCATTCTTATCTTTTTGAAAGCCTAAAATCCATAATTGTATGCATGCTACTGGCAAACTAAAAGCTATAATTATTATTAAATTTCTTTTAAAATATTTTTTGCTACTTTTTCGATTTTTCTTGAACTTTTTCATTATTTGTTCCTTCTAATTTACTAATTAATTCTTTACCACTTTTAATACGTTCTCTGTTTTCTTGTTGTTTCTTTTTCTCATAAATCACCAATTCCCCCAAAGCAATTTGTATTAGTTCTACTTCACTCTTGCTTAAATAATATTTTTTAAGCATATACAACCTCCTCTTTAAAAATTTGTTTTGACTTATCGTATTTACAAAAAACTTTCCCGTATTGTCCATCTCGATTTTTAACTATATCTAAAATCATAACTGGATTTAAAGAATCACTTGATGATGTTTTATCACGATAAAGCAAAATGACTTTACTACTGCTATTTTCAAGCTCTCCAGAGTCTTTTAACATAGACAAATTAGGCTCATTCGATGTATAAGATGTTCTATTAAGCTGACAAGCTGCAATAATCGTACAATCATAATCTAAACACAATTGTCTTAACGATTTTGCAATGTCAGTAGTCTGCTCATAGATTGACTTATTATTTCCACTTTTAATTAATCCAACGTGATCTAAAAAGATTATTGTATGTTTATCATTTTTAAATACTTTTAACACTTGTCTTATTTCCTGTAAATAATTAGCTTTATGTTCAATAATAATTTGATTTTTTTCTAAATCATTAATAGCTTTCTTAATAATACCTTGTTGATAATCCGATGCTGGATTTTCAATATAGCTTATTAGCACATTACTTTTTATTGATATCATTCTTTTATAAATTGTTGACTTACTCATTTCCATGTTGAAATAAATACATTGATATCTATCCATTAAATCATTCATAAAATTTAATAATAAACTACTCTTTCCTGTTCCTGTTGCCGCTCCAATTATTACAAAATCTTGCTGTACTAATTTAAGCATTTTGTCTAAAGTTGGAAAATCATTTAATTTTATTCTAATTTTTTCAGATGAAATATTTTCTTCAATTTCTTCTTTAGTTAAAATATTAGTGTCATTTTTAATGTTGATTTCACTTATTTTAGCCATTTTTTCAAGATAACTCGCACTATCAAGATCACCATTCTTTAGTTTTTTAAATAGCCCCTCTATTACCCGTTTTTTATGATTTTCTAAAATAGTTGCTTGGCAAGCCATAAATTGCTTTTTTATATCCGTAATAGGCACATATTCATCATCTACAATTTCACATAGTTCTGTTATTGTAATTCCTTTACAATGGACTGCTACTTGGGCAATATCAACAATTTTGTGCTTTTCATAAAGTTCAATAATGGTTTTCA
>CALVRP010000127.1 GCA_944358665.1 uncultured Bacilli bacterium | reverse complement strand
CAGTCTCTCCGGGCTGAGTCATTATGTTACATACATAAATTATTTTGGCATTACTTTTATCAATTTCTTCTATTACTTCCGGACATATTAAATTAGGAATAATACTAGTAAACACACTTCCCATACTTAAAATAATAGCGTCGGACTTTTTTATAGCTTTTAAAACATTTGGCGTTACTTCTGGTTTTTCTTCATAGAAAACATCAACTATTAATCTTTTATCTTTAGTAATTTGTTCTTCACCTTTAATGATTGTACCATCTTCCATCTTACCCATTAAAGTTACGTTATCTTCGGTAAGCGGAATAACATTTCCTTGAAGTCGAAGCATGGAATTTAAAAGCTCTATAGCATCCGACATATTACCAGTAAGTTGGGCAGCACCGGTTAATAGTAAATTCCCTAATGGATGTCCATCTAAATCACTATTAGTATTAAAGCGATAATTAAATAATTTATCGATTTCTTCAGCATTTTGTGACATACTAGCTAAAATGCGGCGAATATCACCAACAGCTACAGTATTAAATTCTTTTCTAAGTCTGCCTGTACTTTGCCCATTATCAGCAACTGTTACAATAGCTGAAATGTCAAAAGGCATTTTTTTTAAACCAGAAAGCAAAGTACTCATACCCGTACCGCCTCCTAAAACCGCCAATTTCATTATATTTCACCTTCCTTTATACTAAGTGCGGCCACTATACCATCATTTATAGCTGTTCCAATTTGATAATAATCTTTTTTTATCACATCACCTATGGCATATAAACCTTTTATATTGGTTTCCATTTTTTCATTTACTAATAAATAACCATTTTCTTCTTCTAATCCATTAATAAAATCTACTTGTGGCTTACCACCAATAGCAAGAAATAAACCATCTAATTTAAGTACTTCTTTATCGTTTATAATTACACTTGTTAAAACATTATCTTGTTCATTTATTCTTGTCACAATAGCATTTGCTAAATAAATGATATTTTCTTTATTTTTTATTTTTGTTTGATATATCTTATCAGCTCTAATTCTTTCACTTCTATTTATAATATAAACTTGTTTAGCTAAAGAAGAAAGATATAGAGCTTCAGTAAAAGCCGCATTACCTGCACCTACTATGCCAACTATTTTATTTTTATAGAAAGAGCCATCACAAACAGCACAATAACTAATACCTTTTACTTTATCTTCGTTATCGAGACCTAATTTATTATTAATTTTACCAGTAGCTATTATGACATGGTCACTTTGATAACTATCAGTTTCAGTTGTTACAGTAAATTTGCTTTCTTTCCTAATTCCAGTTACCTTACCATAAACATATGTAACACCAGTTTCTTTTATCTGTTTAAACATTTTTAAGGCTAAATCAGCTCCATTAATATTATCAAAACCTAAATAATTTTCAATTTTATCAGTTTTTAGCATCTCCCCACCAGGGGCATCTTTATCAATAATTAAGCAACTTAATCCACTACGTTCTAAGTATAAAGCCGCTGCCATACCCGCAGGCCCTGCACCGATTATAATTGTATTATACATTGTTACCCTCCTTATTATAAAAATTATTCTTTTTCGATTTTATTAAAACAATAATGCCAATAATTATCATTATAATTGAAACTATTTGCGCAATTTTAAAAGAAAATAACATTAAACTATCAGTTCTAAAAGATTCGATAAAAAATCTAATTAGACCATACCAAATAAGATAAAATGAAGTAAGCTGACCTATCTTAAGATTTTTATTTTTTCTCAAAATAATTAAAATAATAAAACCGATTAAACAAAATACTGACTCAAAGAAAAATGTTGGGATATAATAAGAACCGTTAATATACATGCCATCAATAATAAACTGTGGCAGATGCAGAGAAGTAAGATACGCTAATGTTGTCTCTGGTCCATGAGCCTCACTATTAAAGAAATTACCCCAACGTCCAATAGCCTGAGCAATTATTAAACCTACTACTAAAATATCTAATGTTTTCAACAATTCAACTTTATATTTATGACAGTATATATATATTGTAATAATAGCAGCTATTATTCCACCGTGAATAGCAAGCCCGCCTTCCCAAACTTTAAAAATATCCAAAGGATTACTACTATAATAATCAAAATGAAACATCACAAAATATATTCTAGCACCAATAATACCAAATATTATGGCGTAAAACAATAAATTTATAATGAAATCTTCTTCTATTCCTTGTTTTTTAGCTTCTCTTATAGCTAGAAAGGAACCACAAATCATGGCTACAAATAAAAAAAGAGAATAGACATGAATACTAATAAAACCTAAATCTATAATGGGATTCATACTAATTCTCCTTTCGTTTTAATTTATCTAGAACATGATCCATAAATATATTTAAAATTGAAATTAAAATTGAAGCAAATAAGGCATATAAAATACCAGATATTTGAAAATGTGGATATAAAATCAAACTTACAATTTTTAAAATAATTAAATTTATAAAAGGATAAAATAAACCTAAAGTAAGTCCAGTTATTGGAATAGTTAATCTAAATAATATCGGCTTAACTGTTTTATTTAATAAATATATAATTATCGATGCCAAAAAACTCCAAAGCCCAAAATATTCTTTATCAATATAAAGGGTATGGGTAAATAATAAAGATGTTAAAATTAGAATTAAAGAATATCCAATCATTCTAATTAACCAATCTAAGAATTTATACAAATTATTCACATTTCTCACCCTTACTTAATTATAACATTACTCACTTTTTAATTCAAATAAAGCATCTCGAAGTTCCATAGCTCTTTCAAAATCTAAATTTTTGGCAGCTAGCTTCATTTCATTTTCAATATCAATCATTAATTTTTGTTTTTCTTGTTTACTTAATTTTTCTGGTTTCTTTTCTTCTATTTCTTTGTTATTAGAAATAAGTTCACGTATTTCTTTGACAATTGTTTTTGGTACTATACCATGTTTTTGATTATATTCTTCTTGAATTTTTCTTCTTCTTTTGGTTTCTTTAATAGCCATATCCATAGCGCTACTTATGGTATCGGCATACATAATAACTTTACCATCAGCATTACGAGCGGCTCTTCCAATTGTTTGAATTAAACTACGTTCACTCCTTAAAAAACCTTGTTTATCGGCATCCATAATCGCTATCAAACTAACTTCAGGAATATCAATACCCTCTCTAAGTAAATTTATGCCAACAACGACATCATATTTACCTAATCTTAAATCTCTAATAATTCTTAAGCGTTCTAAAGTTTTTATTTCATTATGCAAATAAGCTACTTTAATATCTAATTTTTTTAAATAACTAGTTAATTCTTCGGCCATTCTAATCGTTAAAGTCGTTATTAAAGTCCGTTCATTCTTTTGAATTTGATTATTTATTCTACTTATTAAATCATCAATTTGATTTTTTGTTGGTTTTACTTCAATAAGTGGATCTAATAATCCTGTTGGTCTAATAATTTGTTCCACAACTTTATGATGACATTTATTAAGCTCATAATCACCAGGAGTTGCGGATACATAAATAACATTATCTAATTTTTGTTCAAACTCTTCAAATTTTAATGGCCTATTATCTAAAGCACTAGGTAATCTAAAACCATAATCAACTAACATTTGCTTTCTTGCCCTATCACCATTATACATAGCTTTAACTTGAGGTATTGTTACATGCGACTCATCAATTATAAGTAAGAAATCTTTTTTAAAGAAATCAAGTAAAGTCGTAGGTGTTTCTCCTGGCCCTCTTAAAGCTATATGTCTAGAATAGTTTTCTACGCCCCGGCAAAAACCTGTTTCCGAAAGCATTTCAATATCATAATTAGTTCTTTCTTTTAATCTTTGATACTCAAGTAATTTATTTTCACTTTTAAACTTTTCTAATTGCTCTTCTAATTCCTTTTTAATATTTTCAATAGCTTTTTTTAATTTGTCTTCACTTGTAACAAAGTGACTTGCTGGAAAAATAGTTATACTTTTTTTATCAGTTAATATGGCTCCTGTTACTAGATCAAATTCACTTATTCTATCTATTTCATCACCAAAAAATTCTATCCGATATCCTTTGTTGTGCTGGGAAATAGGAATTATTTCTAACGTGTCGCCCCTTACTCTAAAAGTTCCTCTTTTTAAATCTATATTATTACGTTCATAAAGCATATCAATTAATTTTTCAATTACTTTATCACGGTCTATCTCTTCACCTTGATTTAAAAATAAAAGTTTCTTTTCATATTCTTCGATTTCACCAATACCATAGATACAAGAAACAGAAGCGACAACAATAACATCTTTACTATTCAAAAGTGAAGCAGTTGCATAGTGTCTTAGTTCATCTATTTCATCGTTAATAGCAGCATCTTTTTCAATATAAGTATCCGTTTTAGCAACATATGCTTCCGGTTGATAATAATCATAGTAACTGACGAAGTAACACACTTTATTATTGGGGAATAATTCTTTTAACTCGCCATATAGTTGGCCAGCAAGAGTTTTATTATGGGCAAGTACTAAAGTTGGTTTATTTATTTCTTTAATCACATTAGCGACAGTAAAAGTTTTCCCGGTTCCAGTAGCTCCAAGTAAAACTTGGCTTTTCTTACCTTCTTTTATTCCATCTACTAATTCTTTTATAGCTTCTGGCTGATCACCACTTGGCTTAAATTTAGAAACTAAGTCGAACATAATATCACTTTCTTTCATAAGTTATTTTTGTTAATATATTCTATCATTTTTTATACCAAAAAACAAGCTATATAGAGATTCATAAAATGTCAAATTATACATATTTTAAGCGAGTTGTTTTATATTATTTATTAGTTGTTTGGGTATTGTGCTATAATGGGGTTAGGAAGTATGTTGTATGAAAAAAAGAAAAATAAAAAACATTCTAGAAGAAAAATTGTTATATTTTTTTTGGTTCTAATTATTATCATAGTTATTGCTTTTGAAGTTAAGGCTTATGCATCAAAAATAGGCCTTTTAAATAGGATTGATTCTGATAATTGCGCGACTATTAATTATTATGATATTTATGGAATTCATTTTAATTTAAAAGGAAATATTAAAGTAGATAATAACGTAGATAACTTAAAATTAGTTCTAACTAACGGTAGTAAAGAAGAAATTATTCCCTGGGAAATAAATAAAAAATCCGGGAAATATTCTTTTTCTACAAGTGATTATATAAATGGCGGAATTAATTTAGAAAATCTAAGTAAAGGGAATTATTATTTGCTTATAAAAGGAAAATGTAACAATAAAACTACATATTATTCTTTAAAAAACAATACTGTTTATGATGATTTAGAATATTATACTTTAACTAAAAATAGTCAAAATAATAAAATTAATATTAATTGGGATAAATATAATAACAAATTTTTGTTAAATGTAAAAATTACACAAACAACTTTGCCAGACAATGTATATGATATTACTATTGATCCTGGACATGATGCAAATGATTCGGGAAAAATGGCTTGTTCAGATGGCAGTCCCGTTACTAGTAATGGAAAATGTTTATCTGGCAAGCTTTATAAAGAAGCTGATGTTAACTTAGCTGTTTCTTTGGAATAAAAAAAACAATTAGAATATTTAGGTTATAAAGTAAAAATAACTAGAGATAGTAAAGACGATACTGTTCCGACTTATGATGAAAACGGTAGTGCAACTACAGCTAATGAAACTAAATCAAAATTTAATTTGGCGCTTCATCATAATTCTTCTGGTATAAGTGGTGGTGATAGTTCTTTAAAAGGATTAGAAGTTTATATTGCTAATGATACTGAACTTAAACCAGCTAAATTATTTGTCAAAAATATTACTAAATATGCAGACACTACAATTTCACCTAAAGAATTAGATTTGGTAGGAAATGGAATTTACCAACGCTTCTTTACTGAAGAAGAATTAGTTGATAGTGATTTACCAGAAAATAAAAATACTAATACTATTTATTATTATTTTCTAAGAGAAGTTGGTGGTATTGCGACTCATGCATATGTAGAAGATAATAAATATTATAATTCTAATCAGACTGCTGAATCATATTTATTTGAACTCGGTTATTTAGATAATGCAAAGGATTTAAATAATATTTTAAATAATAAAGAAGGGTATGCTAAAGGTGTCGCTTATGCTTTAGAGGAATACTTAAAATAATTTCATCATAAAAAGAGTTTCGCTATAGAACTCTTTTTAAAAATATAAATTATATTTTATTTCTTCTCCTAAGGTTGTTGATGGACCGTGACCAGGATAAATTATAGTTTCCGAAGGATATTTTTTAATCTTTTCAATCGATTTTTTCATTTCAATTATATTCCCACCTTCTAAATCAGTACGGCCAACCGTTCCTCTAAAAATAAAATCTCCAACAAACATGACATTATTCTTTTTAAAATATATACTTATTAAATCTTCCTTATGCCCAGGTGTTCTTATCATTTCAAAGGTAAAATTACCAATAGTATTAATTCCTTCTTGTAAATTACTATAATCATATACAGGAACATTATAATTTTGTTTTAACTCTTCTAAAGCTCCTATATGGTCAATATGATAATGGGTAATAATTATTCCAATTATCTTACGATTATTAATAGCTTTTTTTATTTTATTAAATTCTTCACCTGGATCTATTACTAATACTTGATCAGTTTTTTCTAGTAAATAACAATTTGTTTCTAGCATACCAACTACTATATTTTCTATTTTCATTTTTGACCTCCCTTTGGTGTTTGTTCTTTATTAGGAATATAAAAATCATACTCCTCATTATTTATTTCCATACTTAAGTCCATATTTATAACAAAGTTTTTTAGTTTATCTTCTTTATTCGAAGTTTCGCTAAGTTCTAGTTTTGTTTGATAGGCTTTTAATAAAGCTTGACTAACTTCTTGCAGTTTTTCTTTTAGTAAAACTACATTTTTATTTTTATATAAGTTGTCATGAATAAAATCAATATTATTAATTAATTTTTTGATTTCTCCGAGGTTTAAATATTTTTCTAATCTTAAAACAAATGACTTAAAATCAGCAGTTAAATATAAAGAAAGCATTTCTTCTTCTCCTATAATCGTTTCTATTTGGTGCGCCATTACTACTTCATAAGGATATGATAATGTATATGAAACTTCACTCGGAAAGTAACGATCTGTTAATAATTGCGTATATCCTTCATTCAAACCAATATTATGCTTATAATCCAAAGAACTAATACTAATACCACTATAAGTTATATTATCAACAATTCTAGTACTTGCTAAATGAAAAAGTTCATGATAAATAATATCATGAGAAAATAAATCACGAAGATATATTTTATTTTCTTTTTCATTATAACTACCAGCATTATCTATTGGTCTATTTTGAAAGTCACTTTCTTCTATT
>CALVRP010000126.1 GCA_944358665.1 uncultured Bacilli bacterium | reverse complement strand
TGCAGTCCCATGCCTTACCACTTGGCTATAGACCCAAATAAGACAATATAATTTTATTATATATTTTATAATTTGTCAATTACAATTTACTTTATTATATGAAATTAACAAAAAAAGTAAACATTTTTTGCATGTTTACTTTTATTTTCGAAGTTTTGCTACTGTTTCTTTTTCAACTTTTTCAATAATATTTTCAAAGACTTTTATAACTTCTTCTTCAGTTAATGTCCTGTTTGGATCTTGGAAAGTTAAATTATATGCTACTGACTTCTCATCGTCAGCTACATTGTTGCCAGTATATACATCAAACACATGAACATCTGTAAGCAAACGGCCACCAGCTTTTTTAATAACTTTCTCAATCACTTCTGTGGACACATCTTTCTTCATAACAAACGCTAAATCTTTAACAATCTCTGGATATTTAGGAGCAGCTTTAAATTTGATTGGTTTTACTCTACTCATTAAAGCTTCTAATGAAAGTTCAGCTACGTAAACATCATCTTTAGTAAGTAATGGATGAACTTTACCAACTACTCCAATCATTTTTCTATCAAGCGTTATTTTAGCGCTTATTCCTGGATGTAAATCTTTAGTATTTATTTTTTCAAAAGTATAACGGTTTTTAAAACCTAATGAATCAAGCAAATTTTCTACAAGCCCTTTAATTAAATAAAAATCTACTTTAACATTTATTCCCTGCCACTTGCTACTTAAATACTCGCCTTTCATAAGCATAGTAACCTTACTTTCTTCTTCAAAATCCACATCATATGTTTTCGCAATTTCATAAAACATAATATCTTTAACTTTCCGTTGGCGATTATATTCATAAACATTTAAAAGCGATGGAATTAAAGTTGTTCTAACTACTGATTTATCAATACTCATAGGATTTGGCAAAATGGCATTTTCTTTTTCTTCATATTTAAACATCTTAGCCATTTCTGGAGAAGTTAAAGTATAAGTTTTAACTTCATTTAAGCCTAAAGTTCTAAGTCTTTTAGAAATAAATTTACGATATTCAATGTCTTTCGCATATACACCTTTTTTTATTGGAACTTTTGGTAAAGTAGATACTAAATTATGATAACCGTATAATCTTCCAACTTCTTCAGCAATATCATTAACATATGGCTCAATATCTAATCTACGGCTTGGAATAGTAGTTTTAAATATACCATCTTTATATTCATAAGGGAAATCTAGACGTTCAAGTTCAACTTTAACATCATCAGGAGAAATAGTTATACCAAGTAACGTATTAATTTCTTCTGGTCTAAATGTAACCACTTTAGGCGTTTTATCAACTTTGTCATGTTTTACTGTACCAGTAAGTACTTTCGCACCGGCATATTTTTCAAGTAAATAGCAAGCTCTTTCAATAGCTTTATTTGTATATTCATAGCTAAGACCTTTTCCATAACGAATAGAAGCCTCACTTCTTAAGTTTAAACGTGCTGAAGTATTACGAATACTTACACTATCGAAAATCGCACTTTCAATCAAAATATTTTTAGTATTATCGGTAACTTCAGTACTTTCGCCCCCCATAACGCCAGCCACACATACTGGATTTTTACCATCAGTAATAACAATATCATTAGCGGTTAAAGTACGAAGAACACCATCTAAAGTTTTAACTTCTTCGCCTTCTTTAGCATCTCTGACAACAATTTTATCACCTAAAGTATCTTTATCAAAGAAATGAAGCGGTTGTCCATATTCAAGCATTACATAATTAGAAATGTCAACAACATTATTGATAGAACGCATGCCATAAGCATTTAATCTTCTTTTAATAAAGTCTGGTGACTCGCCAATTTTAACATCCGTTACCATTTTTGCTAAATAATACGGACATTTATCTGTATCTACATTTAAACTAAAATGATTCTTCACCTCATCTTTAATGGGATTAGTATCATCAGCAGGTAAAGTAACTTTTCTATTTAAAATTGCTGCGATTTCATAAGCAAAACCAATGTGATAATAACAATCATTATTGCGATGTTTATGAATATCCAGTTCATATAAAGTATCTTCTAAATTAAGATATTGCATTGCATCAGCGCCAACTTTAGCTTTAGAGTCTAACTCTTCAATCCCTTTACTATAAGTTTTATCATTTTTTTCTTCTAATCCAAGTTCATATAAAGCACAAATCATACCATTTGATTCTACACCACGAATCTTACTTTTTTTAATTTCAAAATTTCCTGGTAGTACAGCGCCTGGTAAAGCAACAATCACTTTCAAACCTTCACGAACATTAGGGGCCCCACAAACAATTTGCTTTACTTCATCACCAATATTAACCTGACAAACATGTAAGTGATCAGAGTCAGGGTGCATCACACATTCAGTAACTTCACCAATTACCAAATTATCAATATGATTAGTAATAACTTTTTCAATATTAATACCAGCTTTTGTTATTTTCACAGCTAGTTCTTTCAAGTCTTGATCACTAATATCAATATAATCTTTAACCCACTCTAAACTAATCATTAGTTAGCCTCCTTTCTGTCAAATGTTTTACTCTCACGTAAATCATTAGTATAAAATACTCTTAAATCATCAATATTATATTTAAGCATGGCAAGTCTTTCAGCTCCAAAACCAAAGGCAAAACCACTCCACTCTTTAGGATCATAGCCACAATTTTTAAGAACATTAGGATGTACCATGCCAGCACCAGAAACTGTAATCCAACCAGTATTTTTACAAATAGGACAACCTTTTCCTTTACAAACATGACAACTAATATCCATTTCTACTGAAGGTTCCGTAAACGGATAATAACTAGGTCTAAATCTAGTTTCACAATCTTCACCAAATAAATGCTTAGCAATAACATCAAAAGTACCCTTTAAATCTGATAAACTAATATTTTTATCAACAAGTAGTCCTTCTATCTGCATAAATTGATGTGAATGCGTCGCATCATCATCATCACGTCTATAAGTTTTACCTGGACAAATCATTCTAATCGGTTTTTCACCTTTACCTTCTAACATTGTTCTTACTTGAACTGGTGAAGTTTGACTTCTTAAAAGTAATTCTTCACCTTGAACATAGAAAGTATCTTGGGCATCTCTAGCGGGATGACCTTTAGGTAGGTTGAGCATTTCAAAATTATATTTATCAAGTTCTATTTCTGGACCATCAACAACATCATATCCCATTGACATTAATAATTCTTCAATATCCTCAACAATTTTTTCCACTATATTTGGAGCCCCAACAGGAATTTGGATAGCTGGAAGACTAATATCAACACTTTCATTTTTTAGCTTTTCATTTAATAAATTTGTTTCAATCTCCTCTTTTTTATTATTTATTAAATTTGTTGCTTCAGTTTTAATTTTATTTAAACTAGCTCCAAAAGTTTTCTTTTCCTCTACTGATAAATCTTTTATTTTTGAAGACAAACTGGTAATACTACCTTTTTTTCCTAAATATTTAGTTTTTACTTCATTTAACTGATGCTCAGCATTTACATTTACTAATTCGTTTTTTAAATTTTCTAAAATATTTTCAAGTTCCATAATACTCCTCCTTAAATAAAAAAACTTATAAATATAAGGACGTATATAACGTGGTACCACCTTATTTTATAAGTTTAACTTACCTCTAAAGCTTAACGCGCCTAAACGGTATATCTTTGCATATACAGCTACCAAAGTGAATTCATAAAAGATTATTTACTAGCCTTTCACCTTACGCTAGCTCTCTGTAAAACAAGGGCTTTTACTACTACTTTTTGGTCGTTGCTTTTAAATAACTACAACAATTATAACACATTTTTCTTAAATTTAAACATTTTTTTAATATTAGTTTTCATCTTTTTGAACAATCAAACTTATTTCATTTATTTGATAAGTAAGTCCAGCCTGATTCCCTATCTGCAATCTTATATATTTATGATTACCATTAGTAAAACTAAAAGATATTGAACTAGAATTAGTAGTTAATGTACCGATAACTCTTTGATAGTCAGTAAATTCTTTAGTATCAGAATAATATACTGTCACGGTCATATCACTCTTGACAGGTTCTGTTAAATTTAAATACACTCCACTAATATTTTGATAACTACCAGTCGAAAAAATAAAATATGGAGTTGTACTGTTAGTTTCCCACGTTCCATTTAAGCCAGCACTGTTATTAGCATAACCCCCAGCCTCTTCTAAAAAACCATCAGTTCGCCAAATGTTATAAAAACCACTAATGCCACTAGCACTACCAACATCTTCTAAAGCCGCCTCTTTTAAAGTATCCATACTCATTTTTCTATTAGCTAAAATAGCCAAACTACCTAACATTAATATTAAAAATAAAGCAAGAATACCATATAAAAGCGCGGAAGTGATAAAACCGTTTTTCTTCATAACGACCCCTCCTATGATAATTACATTATACCTTATTAAATAGAAAAAAACAATATAAAATAGACCAATCCCCACAATGGTCTATTTGTCATTAATATACTATATTAGGTGATGAATATGCGCAGAAATTGGTGGTGTGGCCGTGGTAAATGGTGTATTTTAGGGTTAATATGTTTTGTAATAGTTATATATCAAATATTTTTAACACTTTTTATCGTTACTAGATTCAATGTCATTTTATTGTTCATATTTCTAGTATTTCTATTTATTGCTCTTTTTCGGCTCTTCTTTTGGTAAGAGAATTAGCCTTATCTAAAAAATCAATAAACCGGTTTACTTCTTTACAGTTTTCATACTCATTATTGTTTAAAGTAATAACATCCGGCATAATAACTAATACATCAAAAAGTTCTTTCTCTTCTCTAAGGAGCGGATAATGTTTTTCATACTCTCTTAAAATGTCTGAAAAATCAAATTCCAAAGCATGCCTTTTATAAAGTTTATATATATCAAATACAGGATTTCCAATTTTCGCTTTATCCCAACTAATTAAATATGAACGATCATTTCTGATAAAATGGTCAAGAGATAAATTATTATGAAGAACAACATTTCGTTGTTTCTTTTTTTCTTTAACTAAAGCATGCCATTCTTCAAGTCTTTCACTACACTTATCAATCATAAAATAAACTTTATTAATATTTCTAGCCAGTAAATATTCACTAGGACTCATGTATACTTTACTTTCAATTAAAGTAATTATATCTGTATAATATCCATATAAATACTCAATATTTCCACTAATATCATCATAAATCTCTTCATAATATTCTTCATCAATTTCTTTATAATGTGTTGTTTTGCTATGTAATAAAGCTACTAAATGAATTAAATCAAGCATCTTTTGTTCTTTTGGAATATCATATCCTTCAATATACTCATCTATTCTGTAATCATCATAGTTTGAATTTATACATCTAGGCATATAGTCAAAATTGCGCGACTTTAAATATTCCATTATTTGCGGATTAATATTACTATTTTTAAATACAAACCGGCCCTTATGAGTATTAACAATAGTCGCCTGGCCTTTATTAATATACTCTTTAGGTACCAACGTAAATTTTCTTAAAGCGGTATTAATTTCCATTATCTGCGATTATTAATTTATCGCCAATTTTTACGCTTGCTAGATCATTATACGCCTCTAAAGCTTCTCTATTTGTTTGATATTCCTCTATAATATTTTCAATTGTATCATTTTCGGTAACAACATGAATTCTATAAACCACATAATTATCATTGTCATTAATACCACTAAAAATTGACTTCACTTCTTCATTATCACGCACATCGGCATCATTAGTTTCTGCAGGAACACTTTCAATTTCTTTATTTTCTTCTTTAGATGATGCTTCTTTTTCTGAAACTTCTTCTCGCGTATCTTCTTTTTGGACATTTTCTTTAGACTCTTTAATATCTTCTCTAGTTTCTTCCACAATTTCTTCAGTATTTTTAATGTTCTCTTTATTTTCTTCTAAAACTTCTTTATCTTTAACACCCATTTCCAAAACCTCCTTTTCTTCTAAATTTTTCTCTTCCAATGGTTCACTTTTTTCTTCTAAATTATCAATAACTACTTCAATATTAATTGAAAGTATTCGGTCATTAATAACTTCATAGTAAAAGTCATTAATATCTACTGTAACATCATCAATATTATACTTCTTATCAACCGTTATATTTACCGGCAACTTATATTCAAAGTTATCAAGATTAATACTAGATGGCGTCATTTTATAAGTACCGCTTATAATAAAATTACCACTAATTACATTTTCTTCAGTTTTTTCTAAAGTATGTTCAAGTGAAATACTATTAATACCAGCAATATTAGTATCTAATGTAATATCTTTTTTGAAAGGAACTATCTTTTTCATTATCTTACCTCCTAATAGAGTTTATTATTTTCAATTAATTTAATTACAAAAAAATATAATTATTCTAAAGTTATCATTTTTAATTTCAAAATAATTATAAATTTAAAATAATTAAAAAATAAAAAGGGTTTTTCTTTTTTATGTCGTATTATATATGTAGAGAAACTTATAAGCCACAGGTAGCACGCTTTCTTTTCAGGGGGTTATCTTTGAAAGACAGGAGTGATGGTTATGAACAAGAAAAATCATTTTGAAATATATCATCTCATGATTATCATATTATTTCTTATACTGCTTATTAAGTTAGTGTAAAATAAAAAAGCACCGTTATCTAGTAACTAGATAAACAGTGTTTGTCACAACTGGCAGGCACCTTGTAAGCAAAGTCCCTCCATAAATAGAATATATCATATCTTTAATAATTATTCAAGATATTTATTATAGATATAAACAGATTATCTTTCTGAAAACCTAACAGCTTATTTAAAATTATATTTCAAAGCTATATTCAGTAAATATTCGCTCTTCAGTTTCGTCTATTTTAATCATCTTAGAAAATTTTTCGATTGTTCTTGGTTCTATAGTTTTATTTAATTTTATTTTCACTTTCTTTATTACCTCATTATCATTATTAATCAAACTAACATTAATCATTTTTATTTTTATATCCTCAGAATTATTATTTTTAATATTACCCTCTAAATTTATATTACCTTGATTAGTTAAAATACTTTCATTTTCTACTAAAACATTTTGTAAAAGATATTTTTTATCTATATTGGATACATTTTCACTTTCCTTATTATTTAAATAAAATAACAAAACAATTACTAGAAAAATTATTATTACAATTGTCACATATATTATTCTTTTCTTCATCTCTTCTCCAATCATTAATTAATATACTTTTTAGCAGCCACTTCCAGATATACAATGACCATTCTTATCAAAACTCCATTGTTCATTATCACTTTTTCTGATTAATGTATCATTCCAATACATTCCTCCGTCCGGATAATCATATCCAGATTTAGCCTTATAATTCTTATTACATGGATCATCTAAATAATACCATTCACCTGATATTTTTTGCCAGCCTCGTAGCATTATTCCACTACTATTAAAATAATAATAAACCTCAGTATTTGTCCTATACCAATATGTATATACCCAATCAGTCATTTTTTTCGTACCATTTATATAATTCCAATCATATATTTCCTTACAAACTTGACTGGACAATTCAATCCATCCATTTCCGGCTTTCACACTTTTAGTTACTGTGTTAGTGTTTCCAGCTTTATCGATTATACTTAAAGTACAATTTATAGTTGAATATTCTTGTAAGTAATGCCAAGCATTAGCCGAACCTTTTCTTGATTTAATATTTATATTTACTTTACTAGTACTAGCATTACTAACGGTAGCTACAGAAGTATTACTACTAGTACATTTCAAAGATGAACTGGCAATTCCAGATTTTGTATCATTCGCCGTTGATGAAGCATAAGGCACAGTACCTATAGTTTTCCCGGAAACATATATCTCATCTTTTGATGCCCGGACAATTCCCTTTGTACCAGTAAAAGAAATTGTTCCTGTAGGTTTAGTATTATCAAACAAAAATTGGCCACTTACTTTTTGCTTAGAAACATTTCCACTTACATCTTTTATGCCACCTTTTATCCACAAATAATATGTTCCTGTAAGTGAAGAAGTAGAGCTTTTTGGTATACTTATCGTCACTTGTTTACTTCCAGCGGTATTAGTCGTTATTACATATTGTGAAAAATTTGGTGCATTGGTATTACTTGTACTCCAAGCATAATAGATATTTTGATTTGCCGCCAAACCACTGGCTTGATCATCTAGGGTTATGGTCACTGCCGTACCAGCTGTGTATGTACTATTACTATTTGGACTTAAACTTACCGTTGGGCTAGATTTATCTTGGGCATTAGCATAATATGTAACACTTCTCGACAAATTAACTTTACTTCCTGCTTCTAAACCCGTTGTTGCTCCGTTATTTGCACTCCAACCAACTGATGTATATCCAGCATTAACGGTTATTTTAGGTAACGTAATAGAACAGGTTTGTTCACCTTCATAAATTACACAACTATCACTAGTTTTACTAATTTCTTTAACATTTTCTCCTATAATATATTTTACCGTAACTGTTTTTTTAACAGGCGCTATCTCCGAAATATCACAAGACTTACATGTATCAAGCGTCAAAATGTTATTACCATGTGCTTTTATCTTAGCATTAACACCATAATTATCAGGAAAGTCTTCACCAGTAACACTGTCTAAAAATTTATCCGATAAATATCCGCCTTCTTGTAAAGTACTTAAACAAATACAATAAGTATTTCCTTCGTCAAAAAGATTTGGATGTTCATCTATATATAAATCTGCGGCTGATATAATTACCTTCTCTTATGCATTACTAATATTTCCCTTTTTATTATTAATTTGTTCTATCATATTAGGTATTAATAAAAGCATCAGTAAAGATATTATAACTATTACCCCTAATAATTCCATTAGTGTAAACCCGTTTTTCATAACCCTATCCTCCAAATTTATTATACCATAGTTTTAAATAATCTTATATAAAAATAAACTTTCAGATTATTTTTCTGAAAGTTTATCAATTACTTGTTGACAAGTTTCAATTACTTTAGTCTTGATTGCATTAGCCGATTTTTCAATTACTGGCGTTCCTTTTTCAATTGCATATTCTACTAATTCATTAGCTGCATCTTGTAATTTTTTTGCTTGTTTTTTTGCTTCTTTTAATACTTTTTCTTTGTTCAAATCTTCAAGCCCCGCTTGAAGTTCAGCTATTTTTTCTTCAACTACTTCTTTTACTTCTTTGGCATCAATATTTTGCACTTTACGTTTTAAGTCTTCAAATAAATTTTTTAAATCAGCTCTAGTATCAGCACCTTTTTTAGGAGCAAATAAAAGTCCTAAAGCTGCTCCTATACCTGCACCAGCTAAAAACTTGCCAATTCCTTTTTTACTCATCTTTTTTTACCTTCTTTCTATTAAATATATTATTAATTGTATCAGCGATAAATGTAATAATAGTATCACTAATATTAACTAAAGCATCAGTAGTTCCATCAACAATATTAAATAGTCCATCTAATTTTGAACTCTTTAAACTAATATCGTCAACAACTTTATCAACTTTATTTAAAGTTCCAATTGCCTTTATAACCAATACAATTAACGCTACTACTAAAACAATTACTGACACATATAATAATAATACAAAAAAATCTAAAATATTAATCATGATCTCTTATCCCCTTTTTCATACATTGAATCAATCATACTAAATAATTCTTCATCACTAATTGGTTTTGGTTTTTTTTCTTCCTCTTTAACATCTTTTTCCATTTCTTGTTCTAATAAATCTGTTAAATCATCTTCTTCATTAAAACCATGTCTTGGACGATCACTAATTAGTACATGTCCATATTCTTCTTTTTCTTCTGGCTTGTCACTGACCTCTTCAATCTTTATGTCGTCCGCTAAATCTTTAGCTTCTGGATTATCATCAAATAAAACTCGGTTATTACCAAATAAAGTCGTTTCAATATCATCTTCTAAAGTTCCATAAGCTTTATTACGAAAAGCATCAATCATATCCTCTTTTGGATTAGAATAATTATTGCCATTTCCTGGTTTTGGCACAATATCTTCCTTTTGATAATTTTTGTCTAAAATTCCATATACCGGTGAAATAATTGGTGTTGGCTTAAACACCTTTTTTTCTGGCTTTGGTGGATTATAAACTTCCTTGCGATAAGATGATTTTTTCTTCTCTTTTTTTTCTTCTTTCTTTTCAATAGTCTCAAAATCAGTATCGTCAAAAAATGGAAATTTATATTCTTCTTCTTTTGGTTCTTCAACATTTAAAACTTCTGGTTCATCTAATGGCACAAAATCATTATGCTTTTCAGAACGTTTTGGTGTTGGTGATGCTATTTCCACCTGTGTTTTTTCTACTTTAACCGTTTTTTTCGGTTCCTCTATGACTTCTTCTTCTACTTCTTCAGTAAATAAATTTTTAAATTTATCCATTAATCCCATGTTAACACCTCTACTCTTCCTCATAACGTAAGAAACTATCAGATTCTTTTTTTGATGTAAATTCTTCATATTTCTCTTCTTGATTTTGTAAAAAGTCATCAGTCAATGATAATTTTATAACATCTTTGTTGTATTTTATTGTCGATAAAATGTATGAAGCATTTAAAACTACATCATTAATTTCATCTTCTGGCACTAAAGCTTCTATTTTCGCATAATTATAAACAAATTCTACTAAATATTTATCTTGCTCTTTAGTAATTTCCAAATAACCATTATCTAATTTACGCGAATAATATTTACTATCATCTTCTTTATATTTTTGACTTACTTTATAATAGTATCCAACTTCGTCCAAATATAAATAATAGTAAACACCATTAGAATAAAGCTTATCATTAGCTCCAGTACTATCAATATAAGTAACACCTCTTGGTACATAATACTTATATCCTATACCCACACGGTTATATATAGTATTATCTTTTGATAAAACCACATCAACAATGTTATCGATACTACTTGTATCAATTCTTACAATTGTGCAGCCTGACAAAAGAAATACACATAAACATAAAACAATTATTTTCTTTTTCATATAACACCTGCTTACTTTGATTATACCAAATTTTCTTTGTTTTTTATAGCCTTTTATTGTTTAAATTGTCAAAATATGTCTACTTTACGACTTTTACCATATAAATAGGATATCCCATAGACGAAAATTTTTCTTCATATTCAGTTAAAACATTATCATAATTATCTTTATGTAAATCTAAAGATAACTCTTCTATTTTATAATTATAATCTGTAAAAGATTTTAAAGAATACTCAAAAAGTTTTCGATTATCTGTCTTTTGAATAATAATTTTGTTGTTTTTAAAAATACTATCATATCTTTTTAAAAAACGTTCACTAGTAAGACGTCTATGTTCGTGCCTTGTCTTTGGCCATGGATCAGAAAAATTTAAATAAAGAACATCAATTTCTTCGTTAAAAACATCCTCAATATTAGTCGCATCCATTTTAATCAATTTTAAATTAGGAATTTCTTCCTCCTCTAATTTTTGAACAGTTCTTACCATAATACTGTCAAACATTTCAATACCAATAAAATTAATATGTGGATATTTCTTAGCCATATTAATAATAAAATTGCCTTTACCAATACCGATTTCTAAATGAAGTGGATTTTTATTGTCAAATAATGTTTTAAATTTTCCTTTGTAGTCTTTTGGATTTTTAATTATATAAGGAGACGCTTCAATAATATCTAAAGCTCCTTTAACATTTCTAAGTCGCATATTTTACACCCCATATAAGTATAACATAAACCTAAATAAAAATAAATATTAAAAATAAGCACAAAAACTTTTAAAAATCATATAATTATTGTAGTGAAAGGGGTAATGAATTTGAAAAAAGATCGAAACTGTGCGGGGTATCCAGTTTATCCAAATATGGGTGGCATGCCAATGCCACTTCCAATGTACCCAAACATGAATATGTATCCAAGTATGAGCATGTATCCAAGCATGAGCTCATCATCAGATAGTAATATGATGACTGATTTAAATAGCTTAAATAATAAAATAAACAATCTAGAACAGAGAGTTAGTGCGCTTGAAAAAGGTATCAATAATACTTATACAAACAACTACAACACATCTAATTATCAAATGATGTAAAAAAGTTTCATTTTAAAGTGAAACTTTTTTATTATTCAAGATTATCAAAAACTTCTCTTATTTTTAAGGCCACATCATGAGGAACAACCTCTTCTAAATCAGCAGTTGTAGCTTTTTTAATATTTTCCGTAGTTTTAAATTTCTTAAGAATTTCTTTTTTTCGTTTATCTCCAATACCTGGAATATCGTCTAATATACTCGCGTAAAGTCCCTTACTTCTTATTTGTTTGTGATAATTAATCGTAAAATTATGCACCTCATCTTGCATCCTTTCTAAATAATGAAATAAATTACTTCGCTTTTCAATCGGAATTTCACCATCAAAAGTAATTAAAGCATTGGTCGCATGTTTATCATCTTTTTTAAGACCAACAATTTTAATATCTAAGTTCAAACTATCAAGCACTTCTTTAGCGATATTCATCTGTCCAATACCACCATCAACAATAATTAAATCGGGTCTAGTTAAATTATCTTTAAGAACCCGGAAATATCTACGGTAAATAACTTCATGCATCGTTCCATAATCATCATTTTTATCCGTAGATATTTTATATTTACGATATTCATTTTAGCTGGACGCCCATCAATAAAAACTACCATACCAGAAACATTAAAAGTTCCAAACAAATTAGAATTATCAAAAAGTTCAATCCGGTCTAAAACATCTAAATCAAGTAACCTTCTAAGTTCTTCATTAGCACCACCAGTTCGCTCTTCATTTCTAATAATTAAAGTCATTTTTTCTTCAAGTTCTCTCTTAGCGTTATCACTAGCCATATTAATAAGTTTTTTCTTAACCCCTTTTTGTGGTATTTTAACATCTACTTTTAAATAATCTTCCAAAAGATTAATTTCTGTAATTTCCGGCACCAAAATTTCTTTAGGTAAGACTTGTTTATCATAAAACTTCGCAATATACCTAGTAAATTCTTCCTCTTTTGTATCAATTAAAGGAATAATATTATGATGATGACCTAAAATTTTAGAGTTACGAATAAAGAAAACAAAAACACTTAAATAATTGTCATCACAATAATAACCAAATACATCTCTAGCAATTTCATCATTAAGTTCAACTTTTTGTTTAACTAAAGTAATATCAATATAATCTAAAAGCTCTTTTAATTCTAACGCTTTTTCATAATTCATTTTTTCACTTTCTACTGTAATTTCTTCTTTTATTTTAGACTCAACTTCTGATGAATCACCCTTTAAAAACTTAATAATTCCTTTTTCCATTTCATTAATTTTCTCTTTTGGAATATCGTAAGTACAGTAGCCTAAACACTGTCCAATGTGATAGTAAAGACAAGGCCTTTTTCCATAAGTTTTACATTTTCTTAAAGGATATATTCTATTTAATAAATTAACCGTTTTTTTTGCCGCTAAAACATTTGGATAAGGCCCAAATAATCTTGATTTATTTTTTTTTAGCTTTACGTTACGAACTATACTAAGTCTTGGGACTTTTTCCATTGAAAGTTCAATATAAGGATAACTTTTATCATCTCTTAGTAAAATATTGTATTTAGGATCATGTTTTTTAATTAGATTCATCTCTAAAATTAAGCTTTCAGTTTCACTACCAACAACAATATATTCAAAATCCGCAATTTCACTAACTAATTTTCCGGTTTTACCA
>CALVRP010000125.1 GCA_944358665.1 uncultured Bacilli bacterium | reverse complement strand
ATTCCAGCAGCACCAAGAGGTGTACCACAAATTGAAGTAACATTTGACATTGATGCTAATGGTATTGTAAATGTTAAAGCTAAAGATAAAGGTACTGGTAAAGAGCAATCTATTACAATTACTTCAGGTGGATCATTATCAGATGAAGAAATTGATAAAATGGTTAAAGAAGCTGAAGAAAATAAAGCGGCTGATGAAAAACGTAAAGAAGAAGCCGATGCGAAAAATGAAGCTGAAAGTACCATCTTTATGGCTGAAAAATCTATAAAAGATTTAGGTGATAAAGCACCAAAAGATGAGAAAAAGAAAGCCGAAAAGCAAATTAAAGAATTAAAAGAAGCTTTAGAAAAAGATAATATTGATGATATTAAAAAGAAAACAGAAGCTTTAAGTGAAACTGCAATGGCCCTAGGTGCTAAAGTATATGAAGAAGCTTCTAAACAAGCTGAAGCTGAAAACAAAACTGAAAATAAAGATGACAAAAAAGACGATAATGTTCAGGATGCTGAATATGAAGAAAAATAAAAGTAAAGTTCTAGGAAACTAGAACTTTATCATTATAAAGGAGAGGCTATGGAAAAACTAAGAGAAGAAATTGATGAGCAGTATAAGTGGGATTTAAGTACAATATATAAAAGTGATTTAGAATTATCTAAAGACTTTGAAAATATAAAAGAGAAAATAAAAGAATTTTCTAAATATGAAAACACCTTTTTAAACTCAGGTGAAGAGTTATATAACTGTTTAAATGACGAAAGTAATATTGAAATGATTTTAGATAAAATGTGGACATTTACTAGTCATAGATATGACACTGATATAACTAATAATGAAAATCAAGCTTGGAAAGAAAAAGTTTATAATTTATATGAAGACTTTACTAAAGTAAGTAGTTTTATGACTCCGAAACTTTTAGAAAAAGGTTATGAAAGTGTTAAAGCCTTTTATCTTGAATATCCAAAATTAAAAGAATATGCTTTTGACTTTGAAGAAATTTTCCGTTATGAAAAACATATTCTTTCCGAACAAGAAGAAAAATTAATTTCTAATTTATCAAAAACATTTTCTAGTACTGATAAAATAGCTAATATGTTATCTTATTCTGATATTGATTTTGGAACCATAACTGATGAAGATGGCAACCAAGTAACATTAACTGATACAAATTATAGTAATTATATTTCTTCTAAAAATAGGCGGGTTAGAAAAGAGGCATTTGATAAATTATTTAAAACCTATGAAAAGTTTAATAATACTTATGCCCTTGCGCTTTCAGCCGATATTGAAAAGAGAGTAGCGTTTAGTAAAGTTAAAAAGTTTAATAGTAGTTTAGAGTCGGCATTATTTAATGATAATGTTCCTACAGAAGTTTATGAAAACTTAATTAATACAGTTAGTAAGAATTTAAATCCACTTTTTGATTATTATGAATTAAAAAGAAAATTACTTGGGTTAGATGAATTTCATATATATGATGTATATGCGACAGTAACCGATGCCGGTGATAAAAAATATAGTTATGAGGAAGCTAAAAAATTAGTTTTAGATTCATTACAAGTATTGGGTGATGATTACATTAATATTTTAAATAAAGCTTTTAATGAAAGATGGATTGATATTTATCCTAATAAAGGTAAAAAAGGTGGGGCATATTCAGGTGGTTCATATTTAACCAATCCATTTGTCTTACTAAACTATATTGGCGATTATCATGATGTTTCCACAATTGCTCATGAACTAGGTCATTCGATGCATACTTATTATTCTGTTAATAATAATCCTTATCAATATAGTGATTATACAATTTTCGTGGCTGAAGTGGCTTCACAAGTAAATGAATTATTGCTGGCTAACTATATGCTTAAAAATGAAACTTCAAAAGAAGCTAAAATAAATATTTTAAATCAATTATTAGATTTATTTAAAGGTTCAATTTACCGTCAAACAATGTTTGCGGAATTTGAAAAAATAATTAGTGAGGAAGTAGAAAAAGACAATATTTTAACGGCTGAAGTTTTAAATGATATTTATAAGAATTTAGTTCAAAAATATTTTGGTGATAAAGTTATTGTTGATGAAGAAATAAAATATGAATGGCAAAGAATTCCACATTTCTATTATAATTTCTATGTTTATAAATATTCAGTAGGTCTTGCCGCTGCCGCACATATTGTAAAAGGTATTTTAAATAATGAAGCGGGAGCTAAAGAAAGTTATTTAGCATTCTTAAAAACCGGTGGCTCAATGTATCCATTAGATGAACTTAAAATAGCTGGCGTTGATTTAACTGACCCTAAAGTTATTCAGTCAGCAATGGATATGTTTAAAGAGTACTTAGAAGAATTTAAAAAATTAGTAAGTTAGGTGGTGAAGTATATGGATAAAAAAGACTATTATGAGGTTTTAGGTGTATCTAAAGATGCTACTCAGGCGGAAATAAAAAGTGCTTTTAGAAAACTAGCTAAAAAATACCATCCAGATGTTTCTAAAGAGCCTGATGCGGAAGAAAAATTTAAAGAGGCCCAAGAGGCTTATGCGGTTTTATCAGATGAAGAAAAGAGAAAACAATATGATCAGTTTGGTCATGCCGCCTTTAATAATAATGGAGCTGGTGGCTATGACTTTAGTGGCTTTGATTTTTCTGATATTTTTAGTGATTTATTCGGGCAAAGTTTTAGTGGGTTTTCTGGTTTTAGTGATTTTGATTTTGGCTCGAATACTAAAGCTAGAGCCCGTAAGGGAAGAGATAAAGTCATTAACGTTGACTTAACTTTTGAAGAAGCAACTAAAGGAACAACCAAAAGTATTTCATTAGATATTAATGATACTTGTGAAGAATGTCATGGAAAAGGTGGCTTTGATGAAGAAACTTGTGATAAGTGTTACGGTAAAGGAACAATTACCGTTCAGCAACAAACTCTTTTTGGAGCTTTCATGACAAGGACAACTTGTGATAAATGTGATGGTAAAGGTGTAACTTATGCTAGAGAATGTACGAATTGTCATGGAAGGGGAACTGTTAAAACTAGAAAAGAATTAGAAGTAAAAGTTCCTGCTGGCGTTGATACTGGTAACCAACTTCGTATTGCCGGAAAAGGTGAAGCGGGTACTAATGGTGGACCTAATGGTGATATATATTTAGAGTTCTATGTAAAATCACATCCAATTTTTGAGAGAGATGGTAGTGATGTATATTTAGAACTTCCTATTACTGTTTCAGAAGCAGCATTAGGTTGTAAGAAAGAAATACCAACATTAGATGGCAGAGTTAAACTTACAATTCCATCTGGCAGTGAAACTGGTGATAAACATCGTTTAAGAGGAAAAGGTATTGATAATATTAATTCTTATGGTAAAGGCGATATGTATGTTGTTTTAAAAGTAGTAACACCTAAAAAATTATCAAGGGAACAAAAGAAATTATTTGAACAATTAGCTAAAACAAAACTTGATAATGATCCAGAATTTAAAAAAATAAAAGATTATTTAAAATAGGCTTAATTTAAGTCTTTTTTTGTTGTAAAAAAGTAAAAAAAACGATATAATATCTTATCACAGGAGGAATAATATGGAAAGGGAAAGTAGATATTTAACTGATGATATATTTACTGATTATTTAAACAATGAAACAAATCATGATATTTATAGTAGAAGAAAATCTATAGAGATGTTAAAGTCTTTAAAGTTAGTTTTTTATAAAGATACAGAAGATGCGAAATTAAGAGAAAAATATTTGAATTATTATATGGAAGTTCATCCCGTTTTTGAGAAACGATATTTAAAGGCTAATAATGAAGAAAGAGAAAAAATGTTAGAAAACGCTATTAAAAGAGCTAAAATAATACGTGATGATTTTGTTAGTCATAATTTCCGGTTAGTTGTTAATATTGCTTTAAAAGAATATAAAAAATTTCCTAATTTACAACTAGAGAAAATCGATTTAATTCAAGAAGGTAATTTAGGCATGTTAAAAGCTATTGAAAAGTTTGACATTGATACCGGTAATGCCTTTTCAACTTATGCAATATGGTGGATAAGATCATATATTCAACGTTATATTATCCAGCGAGGAAGAACTATTCATTTGCCGGCAAATATTCTTGACTATTTTAGAGATTATTCTGTTGCTAGAGAGGTGTTAAGTAATAAATTAGGTAAAACACCAACTTTAGAAGAAATTGCTGATTATATGAATGAACCTGTTTATAAAATTGAAGAAATTGTCCGTTATAAGAATCAATTTCAAAATGTTAATAGTTTAAATGAACCTGTGATTGCCGAAGAAGATGATGAAATTGGCGCTTTTATTCCCGATAATAGTAAGTCTGTAGAAAATGAAGTTGAAGAAAAAATCTTTTCTGAAGAATTTAATAATTTTATTGAACAAAGTAATTTAACAGACAGGGAAAAAGAAATTTTAATAAAAAGAAATGGCCTATATGGTGGAGAAATTTATACTTTGGAAAAACTAGGACAATGTTATGGTATTACAAGAGAAAGAGTTCGGCAAATTGAATATGGGGCAATTAGAAAATTGCAAAAGACTTTAAAGGAAGGAAAATATGATTTTGAAGTTACAGATAATTATGATCATAAATACAGACCTTTAATTGAAAAAGAGCATTCTGGTAAGAAGCCAAAATCAAAACGTTTCTTTTAAATCAAATTATGTATATTTTTATAATAAAAATATATTAAATTTTAGGTTTTCCTTGTTTTAAAGGAATATATATATTATAATGATATTAATAGGAAAGGAAGAAATATATGGATGAAATTTTAACGAATACTGAATTGAAAATGCAGGAAGCTGTTGAAAATATGGAAAGAAGATTTACAAATGTTAGAGCTGGTCGTGCTAACCCAGCAATATTAGATGGTGTAAAAGTTGAATATTATGGTGTAGAAACACCAATAAAAGCACTTGCTACTATTTCTGTACCGGAAGCTAGGCAAATTATGATAAAACCATTTGATAAGTCTAGTTTGAGTACCATTGAAAAAGCCATTTTTGAAGCAAATATTGGTCTTACTCCTAATAATAATGGTGAATCAATCATTTTGAATATTCCTGTTTTAACTGAAGAAACAAGAAAGGAATATGTAAAGCAAGTTAAGGCGATGGCCGAAGATGGTAAAATTGCTTTAAGAAATATAAGACAAGACGCTAATAATGAAATTAAAAAATTAGAAGTTACTGAAGATGATAAAAAAGGTTTAATGGAAGATGTTCAAGATTTAATAAATAAATATAATGATATAGTTACAGAAAAATTAAAAGAAAAAGAAAATGAACTTTTAAGTATTTAGAGGCTTTTATGTTTAAGAAAAATAAAAAAGAATTAGATACAGAAAAAATTAATGAAGTAGCTACTTTATCAGCTAGAGTATTAAAAATAATTTATTTACTTTTAGCTTTTCTTGTAATTTATATTGTTATAAGATTATTTAAAGAAACTAATATTTTAAGTTTTCTTGGAACAATAATAAGTATTTTAATGCCACTTATTATTGGCCTTGTCATTGCCTGGCTCTTTGAACCAGTTGTTAACTTTTTTGAAAAGAAAAAAATCAAGAGAGTTTTTGGCACAATAATTACTTATATTATATTAATCTTAATTGTTGTTCTAATTATGTCTGCACTTTTACCATTGTTAGCTGAGCAAATATCACAGTTTGCGGGGGCAGCTCCAGATATTTTTGAAGCTATTAAAGGTTGGTGCTTAGGCATCTTTGATTACTTGAAAACAATTGATTATATTGATGCCGAAGCTTTAAAAGATGAATTCTTTGTTAAATTTGAGGAGATTGCGGTTGGCATATCAAGTTCACTTCCAAATCAATTAATAGGTTTTGTTTCTGGATTATTTAGTGGCCTTGGAACATTTGCTATTGGTTTAATCATTGGTTTCCTATTATTAGTTAATTTTAGAGGAATAGATAATGTTCTTAAACTTTTACCAAAAAAATATCGTAAAACAGGAATGGAACTTGCAGGTGAAGTAAATGTGTCACTTCGTAGCTATGTTCAAGGGGCGTTAATTGACTGTGGTGTTGTCTTTGTTTTAACATCAATTGGCTTTTGGATTATTGGTTTAGAGGCACCAGCTTTATTTGGATTTATATGTGGTCTTACAAACATTATTCCTTATATTGGACCATATATTGGAGGCGCCCCAGCGGTTATCGTAGGTCTTACTCAAAGTCCAACAATTGGTATTTTAGCTTTAATAATTATTGTTGTTATCCAATTCTTAGAAGGTAATTTATTACAACCATATATCATGTCAAAAACAACAAAATTAAATGCCATTGTCATTATGCTTGGATTACTTGTCTTTGGTTATTTCTTTGGAATTGTTGGAATGCTTTTATCAACACCAATACTTGCAGCTATTAAAACCGTATTCCAATTCTTTAATAAAAAATATGGACTTTTAGATTATACTTTGGATGATCTAACGGCAGATAAAGAAGAAATTAAAATCGTTGAGAAAAAAGAGTAGGTTAATATTTATTTTATAGAGAGCTAGTGGTTCGGTGAAAACTAGTAAATAAAATTAATTCGAAGCTATTTTTGAGAGGAATGTAAACATTTCCGGTGAAAACCGTTATCAATAATTAAGTTTAATTAGGATGGTACCACGGCTTTTCGTTCCTAGAAAATGCCCGTGGTTTTTCTTTTGAAAGGAGAAAAAATGAAAAAAGTAAAAATATTTCTATTGGCTGGCAAAGCAAGAACAGGTAAAGATACTGTGGCTAAGGCTATTATAAATTATTATGAAAAGAAAAATAAAAAAGTAGTTAGATTAGGATTTTCTGATTATATAAAAGATTATGCAATGAAAATTACTGACTGGGATGGTAGTGATGAAAATAAACCAAGAGAATTATTACAAACGCTAGGAACCGATATTGTTAGGGAGAAGATTAATAAAGACTTTTTTATAAATCGTATATGTGAAGATATTATGGTTTATAAATATTATTTTGATGTTATTGTTATATCGGGGGCAAGATTTCCAAATGAACTAGATATTCCCAAAAGTAAATTTGATAATGTAACTATTATTAAAATGGAAAGACCAGGTTATGAAAATAATTTAACAACTAAACAAAAAAAGCATATTACTGAGCATGCTTTAGAAGATTATCAAAATTATGACTATTTAATTGAAAATGATGGTAATATTGATAACTTAGTCTTAAAAACAAATCAAATGTTAGAAGAGGTGGAACATGAATATTAAGGATACATATATAAAATTTTTTGAAGAAAAAGGGCACAAATATATTCCAAGTAGTGGTGTTATTCCGGAAAATGACCCTACCAGTTTATTTATAACTGCTGGTATGCAGCCCCTAGTTCCTTATTTACTTGGTGAGAAACATCCGGAAGGCACAAGACTTGTTGATGTTCAAAAATGTGTAAGAACTAGTGATTTAGATGAAATTGGTGATACTACTCATCATACATTTTTTGAAATGCTTGGTAACTGGTCACTTGGAGACTACTTTAAAAAAGAGTCAATCACATGGAGTTTTGAGCTTTTAACTAAATATTTTAATATTCCTAAAGAGCGCTTAGCGGTAACTGTTTTTAAAGGTGAAGGAAATATCCCTAGAGATGAAGAATCAGCAACTATTTGGAAAGGTTTAGGAATTAGTGAACAACGTATTAGTTATTTAGGTAAAGAGGATAACTTTTGGACTGTTGGTGGCGTTGGCCCATGTGGTCCAGATACGGAAATTTTTTATTGGCGCAGTGATGAACCGGTTCCCGAAAAACATGATCCAGAAGATGAAAGATGGGTTGAAATTTGGAATAATGTTTTCATGCAGTATTACATAGATGAAGAAGGTAATGTTACGGAGCTTAGTCAAAAAAATGTTGATACTGGTATGGGGGTTGAAAGAATTACGGCCGTTTTAGAAGGTAAAGATGATAATTATAAAACATCTATTTGGAAAGAGGTTATTGAGAAAATAGAAGAAGTTAGTGGTAAAAGTTATGATGATGAAAAGTATACTAAAGCTATGAGAATTATTGCTGACCATATAAGAGCAATTGTTATAATAAGTGGTGATGATGCTGGATGTAAGCCATCTAATACTGATCAAGGCTATGTTTTAAGAAGAATGATTCGAAGAACTATTAGATATGCGAAAATGTTAGATATTGATATTAATAGTGATTGGGATAAATGTCTTGCTGAAATTATTATTCGTGATTATTCTAAATATTACCATGAATTAGAACGTAATAAGGATACTATTTTAGAAGTTTTAAGTAGTGAAAAAACAAAGTTTAATCGTACTTTAGAAAAAGGGTTAAGAGAATTTTCTAAAATTACTAAAAATTTAAATGGCGATACCATTAATAAAGATTTAGCGTTTAAGTTATATGATACTTATGGCTTTCCAATTGAACTAACCGAAGAACTGGCTAAAGAAGAAGGCTTAAAAATCGATATTGATGGCTTTTATGAAAAATTTAAAGAACATCAAGAAAAATCCCGAACAGCTGCGGCGGGAAAATTCAAAGGTGGTCTTGCTGGTGATGGCATAATGGAAACAAAATATCACACGGCAACCCATTTATTAAATGCCGCCTTAAAACAAGTTATTGGTAAAGATGTTCATCAAAAGGGTAGTAATATTACATCAGAAAGAATGCGTTTTGACTTTTCTTGTGATCATAAATTAACAGATGAAGAGAAGAAAAGGACAGAAGACTTAGTTAATAAATGGATTAGTGAAGGCTTAGATGTCACCCACGTGGAAATGACGAAAGAAGCTGCTTTAGCTTCTGGTGCTGAATGTATGTTTATAGAAAAATATCCGGATATTGTCACTGTTTATTCTATTGGTGATATTTCTAAAGAATTATGCGGAGGACCACATGTTAATAACACCAAGGAACTTGGACATTTTAAAATCAAAAAAGAAGAATCAAGTAGTGCGGGCGTTAGAAGAATTAAAGCAATTTTAGAGTAATTTTTTGTTGACATAGGGCATAAAATTATGATAAAATATGTTTTGCAAAAAGGCCTGTTGACACATGTAGTGCATATGCACGTAAATCTGATTACGAAGGGAAATGCATATATACATGTGTTTTTTTTGGCCCTTAAATAAAAAGGAGGAAGAAAAATGAAAACAAAAAAACCAATATTGATATTAATGGTTGCTGCCTTTGGTGCGTTTTTAGGAACATTTAATGAAACATTTTTAAATATTGCTTTAACACCAATTATGCAGGACTTTAATGTCGGTGTTTCTACTGTCCAATGGTTAACAACCGCTTATATGTTAGGAGCCGCTATCATGATTCCGGTAGCGTCATTCTTATATCGAAAGTTTGCTACTAGGCCCCTTTTCTTATTTACTGTAGGATTATTAATTGTTGGTAGCTTAGTGTGTGCTTTCGCCCCATCTTTCCCAGTAATGCTTGCTGGTCGTATTATTCAATCACTAGGTACTGGTATGCTTACGCCAATTGGCATGAATATGGTTCTTAGTGTTGTACCAAAAGAAAAAATGGGTTCTTATATGGGGCTTATGGGAGCCGCTACAACTTTAGGCCCATCACTAAGTATTATTGTAGCTGGTATTTTATTAAACTTTAGTACATGGCATATTTTATTCTTTGTTTTTGCCGCCTTAATGGTCATCTTATTTATCATGGGCGCTGTTATAATTGGTAAAGATAAAAAGATGGAAAATCCACATTTGGATATTTTATCAGTTATTTTAATCAGCCTTGCCTTAATAGGAATTTTATATGGTATTTCAACATTATTCTCAGGTAATATTTTCGTTGCTTTAGCAGCTATAGTTATCGGAATAATCTGCTTAATTATTTTTGTTAAAAGACAAAATAAATTAGAAGTACCACTTACTAATTTTAAACCTTTAAAAGCTAAAGAATTTAAAGTAGGACTTTCACTTAACTTAATTGCGATGTTTGTTTTACTTTCTATGAACGTTATTATGCCATTATTTATTCAAAATGCAATGGGAGTATCATCATTAGAAGCTTCACTTACTTTATTCCCATCAATTATTGTCTCATGTATTCTAGCACCTATTGCTGGTAAGATATATGATAAAAAAGGTGGTAAATTTATTGTACCGCTAGGTTATTTACTAGTATTTGTCTTCATCTTATTACTAGCGCTTACAATTAATTTGAATTCATTGCTTCTTATCGCGCTTTTATATATTCCGGTTGCTGGATGTATGTCATTAATAATCGGCCCAAGTCAAAGTTTTGCTTTAGGATCACTTTCTAAAGAAGAAAACCCTCATGGTGTAACTTTGGTAACCGCTGGTTTCCAAGTGGCTGGTTGTATGGGAACATCAATCTTTACCGGCGTTTATTCATTAATGACTGACCTTAGAATTAATGCTGGATCTAACGGCTACGAGGCTATGGAATTTGCCTTTATCGTAACGATGGCTGTTGCTTTTGTCGTGGCTTTAGCTGGTTTCATATTATCTTTATCTATTAGAAAAATTGAAAATAGTAAACCAGTTGTTACTGATATGAAATTAGAAACTATTATGAAAACCGATGTATATACAGTTAAAGAAGAAGATAATTTATTAACAGCTTTAACTTTAATTACTGAAAAACATATTAGTGGTGTACCGGTTGTTAATAAGAAAGGCGCTTTAACAGGCTTTATTAGTGACGGTGATATTATGCGTTACTTATCTAAAGCGCATCCATTATTTGTCAACGCTTATTCACTAGCACTTTTAGGTGCGGAAAATGGTTTTGATGATAAATTAAAGGATTTAATGAATATTAAAGTAAAAGACATTGCGAAGAAGAAAGTTTTAACTATTGATGTTAATACGAACCTAGAAGATGTTTGTCGCATTCTTGAAAGTAAACATTTAAAGAAAGCACCAGTTATGAAAGATGGCAAAATGATCGGTGTTATTAATAGAAGTAATATTACTAATTATGCAATAAATTCATATTTAGCTTTAGCAAAATAGAAACACAAGCGGTTTCTATTTTTTGTTATATTTCCTTTTTTTTGACATATTTTTTATTAGAGGTGGATTATGAAAAAAATATTAATAATGTGTTTATGTTTATTAATTTTACCAATAAAAGTTGCGGCTGAAGAGAATACTACTTTGGCAGAAAATGCAAAATCATCTATTTTAATCGAAGCAAGTACTGGTGACGTTATTTATGAGAATAATGCTGATGAAAAATTAAATCCGGCCAGTATGACAAAAATGATGAGTATGCTTTTAATAATGGAAGCTATAGAAAATGGTAGTTTAAAATGGAATCAAGAAATACAGGTTAGTGAAAATGCTTCGAGTATGGGTGGAAGTCAAATTTTATTGGAAACTGGCGAAAAAATGACTGTTGAGGACTTATTTAAAGGCGTCGCTATTGCATCTGGTAATGATGCCGTTGTCGCCTTAGCGGAGGCTGTCGCCGGAACGGAAGAAGCTTTCGTCGATATGATGAATAAAAAAGCTAAAGAATTAAATCTTAAAAATACTAATTTTAAAACTCCCCATGGTCTTGATGCGGCAAATCATTATTCAAGTGCGAGAGACATGGCGACAATTGCAAAAGAACTAGTTAAACATGAAAAAGTTTTAGAATTTACTTCAGTTTACGAAGATTATTTAAGAGAAAATACTGATAAAAAAATATGGCTTGTTAATACAAATAAATTAGTTAGGTTCTATGATGGTGTGGATGGTCTGAAAACAGGTTATACTAAAGAAGCTGGTTATTGTTTAACTGCCACAGCAAAAAAAGATGGTATGCGAGTCATTGCCGTTGTGATGGGTGAACCAGACAGTAAAACTAGAAATGCCGAAGTAAGTTCGATGTTAGATTATGCTTTTGCCCAATACAAAATTGATAATTTACTAGATGGTAATGATTCAATTGGTAAATATGAAGTTGATAAAGCTAAAGAACGCACCGTAAATGTTGTTCCACAAACTGATGTAACAGTTCTCAGAAAAAAGGCTGAAAAAAGTGGTAATGCAACTTATGAAGTGAAAATGGAATCTTTAAAAGCTCCGCTCAAAAAAGGGCAAAAGGTTGGAACATTGGATATAAAAGAAAATGGAAAAGTTATTAGAACAATTAATTTAACGGTTGATAAGAATGTTGAAAAGGCGAATATTTTTGAATTATACCTTCAATATTTAGAGGATGTAGTAACTGGTAATTCATCTATATAATAAGAGTGTTCACTATTTCTTGTTGACAATATCAATTGTTTTGTTATAATAAGGGATATTGGAAAAGAGGTTTTTAGATGGAAAACTGTATTTATAATTATATTGATGAAATGACATTATTATATGTAGAAGATTTAGAGGTGTCCCCAATAATAAAAAAATATGGTATGAAAGCTAAGGTTACAGATTTAGCTAAAAGTATGGGGGAAATAATAACTGAGGATGGTTACTGCGATTATTGGACCGCATCCCAAACGTCATTTAATTTCTGGAATATTGTTAATTCAATGTGCTTTGATTCAGCAGGAAGATTAATCCAAGGCCATGCCTCTGGTGGTTTTGGTGTCCGTCCGGTTCTGAAATCTAATAACCTTAAGGAATTACTTAAGTACGCTACCATAATTGATGAAGATCGTGTAGCGCTTGGAGAATTATCTAAGCCCATTACCATGGCTGGAGAATGTATAAAATCATTAAACAAAGAGCCAATAGTATGGTTTGTTGACGAAAAGAGAAATATATTGATTTCTGAAAAGGTCTTGCTAGGAAACAAGTCTATGGATTGCAGAAAAGATTTTAAAGGCCATTTTAGAGATACCGAATTATATAAATTTTTAAATACTAAATTTATGGGAGAAATTTTTCAAATATATGATTTAGAAGAAAAAGAATCAATTAATTTAGATAGTACTTTATTAGAATTGCGGCGATTAAGAGTTGAACTTGAAACAGTAAGAAAAGAAAATAGAAAAAAGGAAATGTTAATTAAAAAAATTTTAGATTTGCAAAGAGAAATTGAAGAAGAAAAACAAAAATCAAGAGAACTCGATGATCAGTTGCGTGATATTTATCAAAAAAGCTCAGAAAAAGTATATGTAAAAAAATTAAATTAAATAAGTTATCTGAAGATGCTCTAAAAAATTAATGAATAGAATGAAAAAAATTAAATTTTTTTAAACCTGTTATTAATTATATTAGAGAATAATTTTAGCTTAAGATATTTTACTTTAGGGAAGTTACAAAAAGTTTATGCAGTTATTTTAAATAAAAAATATTTGGTGCATTTTTCAGGAAAATTATTAGTAATAAGGTAGAAAAAACTGATAAGTTTCAAACCGGTGGTGGTCACCGGCCTTCAGTTTTATTTAAATATAAAGGAAAATAAAAATTATTTCTACTTGGAATAATTTTTTTATGAGGTAAAAACTGGAAAACGCTTGAATATTATAGTTTAAATGTGATATTATGGTAATAGAATTTTACAGGGAGGTGTGGGATGGAAAAATATATACCGGATATTTATCAAAAAAGTATTTAT
>CALVRP010000124.1 GCA_944358665.1 uncultured Bacilli bacterium | reverse complement strand
GTAGCGGTTATCACGTCTGCCTGTCACGCAGAAGATCGCGGGTTCAATTCCCGTCGGGACCGCCATCTGGCTTCGTAGCTCAGTCGGTAGAGCAGAGGACTGAAAATCCTCGTGTCGGCAGTTCGATTCTGTCCGAAGCCACCAGTGAAATAATAACAAACACTTATTGATAAGTGTTTTTTTTATTTAAAAAATAACCATTTTGGTTATTTCCTTTCAATATCAACAATATCAGTAACTGGAATTAATTCATTTTCCATCGTAATTAAATGTAAATTATTTTTACCAACAATTCTTTTATTTAAAGTACTACCGTCTTTTAATTTAATGACAACATCAGCTTTGTATATATAATTATTAGCATTAAAAATTTTATTTATCTTTTGATTTACATTTTCCCCACTAGAAGTTTCTACCATTCTTTCTGCCGGTTCTTCTTTTCCGACATAAGCTATTTTTATATTATTACCAGCAGTACTACTAACTTTTCCAGGAAATACACCAGGTAATTTTTTTTTCATTTTCTTCACCTCTATCTAATACTATGCAAGAATCTAAAATAAATGATTTAATTTATTTGATACAATATAACCAAGAACCAAGAAAAAAACACCTAAAATCAAATCAACGAAACTAAAAGATGTATTAAAAATATCCCTAATTAAAGATAAAATGGCCGCCAACATAAAGCCCAATATACTAATATATAATATTTTCCTATAATAAGTTAAAAGAAAAGTTAAAAGTTTCGCTAAAATTATAACTCCAATCCCAAAGCCAACAAAATAAAAAAATAAATTTAACAAATTAGTTGGTTTTAAAACATTAATGTATAAATCTAAAATAACATCATAAACACCTAAAATCATATATACAGCTGTTGCGCTTATTCCTGGGATTAATGTAGTGATGGATTCTATTAATCCTAATGGAAAGTATAAAAAACTACTAGTATCAAAATCACCATAAGAAATTTTATTTGAAGAAAATAAAATAACTGATGAAAAAGAGCCAATGAAAAATAAAAAACCCAAGACAGGACGCTTATAACCTTTTATGTTTTCCCAAAGATCTTGCATACTTCCTATTATTAGGCCGACAAAAAGTAACATAATTGGAAAATATACGCATTCTAACAAAAACTTTACAATATAGCTAAAAATTATAATCCCTATAATAATACCAGTGCCAAGTAAAAGTAAATACGTCATTTTGCTTTTAGTTAAATTTCTTAAATGGGCAATAATATTAAGGGTTTTTTCATATACACCAAAAGTAATAGCTAAAAGAGAACCACTAAATCCAGGAATCATTTTTGCCATTCCAATTAAAAATCCTTGCAATAATATCTTCAACATATTAAAATATATTTACATTAATTACAAAAATTAACTCTGTTATTTCAAAAAAGTAACATTTTTACGATTATGTTACCTTTGTCTAAATATTTTATTACTTTTCAATGTAAAAATATATACAGCTATAAAAAACTCTGATAAAAATAGTGGAATAAACTTAAAAACACTATCTATTTCTTCTTTTATAATAGAATCTAAAAATAATCGAACAACTCTTCTTCGGTCAATAATATTAAGAATACTTTTACTTTTGATATTATCTCTTATATCATTAATAGTAAATGGACTTGTTTCCCTCACTAAATTCAAAAGCGTATAATTATAAAACTTTATATTATAAATTTTGCTTTCCTTCAAATTAAATGTTTTTCCGGCATCTTCAATAATTTTATTAAAGCTTTTATATGATAATTTATTATGCATTAAATTTTTAATGATTGGGGTCTCTAACAACTTATTAATTAATAAATTATCCACATCATTAAAAACTTCTTTTATATTATTAGTCATTTTTTCATTATAACGTTTATAGTTTTTAACTAAATTTCCTTTTTTAAAAGTAAAATAGTCTCCATCTAATTTTCCAAATTTTTTTAAAGTATCATTATAACCAAACTTTATAGCTTCTCTACTTTGATTTTTATCAAAAACTAAAAATGAAACAATTTTATTTTTAGGAGAAATAACCGTTATTGGTAGACCTTTATTTTCTATTTTCCTTTTAAAACCTACGGCGCGAAGATCAACACCAATTATCTCTTCAGCCCCCATTTGAATCGCTAGATTAATTGGGAAATTGTCATAATATCCACCATCAATGTATAAATCATTATCAATTTTCTTAGGCTTAAAAGCCGGATAGCAAGAAGCTGAGGCGATAACATAGTCTTTGACCTTTTCTTTAGAAAGATCTTTTTTTATTAACATTTCTGGCCTATGTCTACTTAAATTATAGGTAACAATACCATAGTCAATTGGTGAGTTATAAAATTTATAAGCTTTGAAATATTTATCTACTATTTTTTCTAGCTTAGAAACATCCATACCACCTTCATTTATAAAGGTTTTAGCATATTCTTTATAAATATCTATTATACTATCATCGCTACAAGCTTCAAACGAATCTTCATTATAGATGGTCGAAAAATTAATATTTTTCCATACTCTAATAGCCGCATTTAAATTTTTTTGAACAACAAATACCCCATTTATTGCCCCTATTGAAGTCCCTGTTACTATATCTGGCTTTTTGCCTAAAGATTTTAATGCTCGGCAAACACCAATTTCATAAGCGCCTTTAGCACCACCGCCTGATAAAACAAGTCCTAGTTTAGTCATGCTTTCACCTCTTTTATTTTACATAAACACCTAAAGAAATATCATCATTAAATTCTAACTCCGTATTTTCTAAAACCTTTCTAATACCATCATTCGACCAGTAATAAAAGGTATTTCCATCTCTAAAATATATATATTCATCCGCATAAATAACACTGTTAATATCCGTTGTTGAAAACAAATATGTTTTTTGTGATACTTTTTTATTATATGTTTTATAAACTAAATATTTGTCTCCTTGTTTTTCATAAATATAATAATATTTTCCAACTTTATCAGCTTTGTCATAACCAGATATATTAGCATTATAATTATCAAACTTTTTATCGTTTAAAGCATCTGTTAAACTCATAGTATCCCATTTACCGTTATAATATTTAATATCTCCATTTTCACTTACCTTTTCTACCGTTTCATATTCTAAATTAACCTTATACTGAATTCTAGCGTCTTTGTCAAATATATATATTTCATCATCAACAACACCTTGAACAACTGAATCAAAAGAAATTTCATCATAACTTCTAATTTCCTTTTCAGTACCATTGATAATATTAACTACCTTAAATATTTTAAAAGTATATTCACTACTATAATCTGCTACTACATAATATTTATCGGTAAAAATACTAATCGGCTTTTTATAAACATCATTATCAAATAAATTAACAGTCATGTTATCACTATTATAAAGATCTAAACCTTTATAACTTTCTAATGCTAAATAATGATTTTCTAGTATATTATCTTGATACACCGTTGTAGTACTTGACAAACTTGTTTTTTTAGCATTATCCTTATAGTCGTTTTGATTATAACCATATTTTTCCATCTCTTTAGCGTATTTATTTATTTTTTCATTATCTAAATCATGAGCATAATAAACGATATCTTCTTTTTTACAGATTATATCAGTAAGTATATCATCATTTTTAAATATAGGCATAACACATTCATAGCCATCTATTTTTTTATAATTTATTTTATCCAAAACATTACTTGCTTTATTATAATCGGCAGTTACATCAAAAATTAAATTAAATTTATTATGCTTTAATTCAAAATTATAATTATCATCATCCGCATCATAACTTTCAGTAACTTTAAAGTTACCAATATTATATGTTATTTCATGACCATCATCAAGCAAATGAATAACAAATTTAAGTAATAAAAATACAGCTAGTAAACAGACAAATACTTTAAGTAAATACTTCATAAAACATCCTCCTATAACGATTATATATAATTATCTTTTATTTGGCAAGAAAAAAGGCGATTATTACTTTTCGCCATTTTCTGAAATATCATGAATTTCTTCTTCTAACTTTTCATTTTCCTCTTCCGTCACTTCTGTTTCAAACATTCTTTTTTTCTGAAGCATATATT
>CALVRP010000123.1 GCA_944358665.1 uncultured Bacilli bacterium | reverse complement strand
GGCTAAAAGAGCCGAAGTCTTAGAAGGTGGGGTTATGGAATGGATTGACGGTAATATTGGCTCTAAAATTAATATGAAATATCCTACCTGTATATTAAAAGGTGAAAAAGCAAAGGGAAATTGTATTTCAATTGCAGTAGCATCTGAAGGCCAAATTCAAGATGCGGGAGCCAAAATGATTCATTTGGCACCTAATACGGAAAGCAAAATAATTAGTAAGTCGATTGCTTCATCGGGAGGCGATGCGAGCTATCGCGGGACAGTTTATATCGATTCTTGTGCAAAAAATGCTAAAAGTATAGTAAAATGTGATACAATAATATTAGATGATAAATCCAAAAGTGATACAATACCGAAAAATATTGTTAAAAATAATTCATCTTATTTAGAACACGAAGCAACAGTTACTAAGTTAGATAAAGATAAGTTATTTTATTTAATGAGTAGAGGCCTTGATGAAGAAAAAGCCAAAGAATTACTTATTATGGGATTTGTTGATGAGTTTAGAGAAAATTTGCCAATGGAGTATGCGGTAGAACTTACCGCATTACTTAAAAAGTATTTTTAGGAGGGATAATATGGGGAAAACAAAAATAATAATTGTTATAATATTAGTAGTTATTGTTGCTGGTGTGGGTGTTTTCTATTTTTATAACAAAGAAGAGACTAATAAAAAACTAGAAAATGAGTTGACGCCAATGGCAGAGGATTATTTCGATAATTATATGAGTGCAAATACTGGAAGTAATATTTATGAAGTTACTTTAGCGGATTTAAAGAAAGCTAATGAAGAAGATGCTGATTATGATTTATCTAACTTTAATGATTGTGAAGATGATTCTACAGTAAAAATCACAATTGATTATAATACTGGAAAAGTTACTAAAACCGAAGTAGAATTAAATTGTAAGTAATATAGCTGAAGCTATATTTTTTTTTAATAAATCAAAAAAAGTAGAAATTACATTTCTACAAAGAATTTTTTATACCAAACTAAATATACATAGATATTCCAAATTTTACGGCAATTATTTTTCTTGCCATGATAATGATCGTCTAGTAATTTATTTATTTTGTCAACATCGAAGAATTCTTTAGCAAATTTTTCATTAAACATTTTTTTAACAATATTATAATATTTATCTTCTTTAAACCATTCATTAATTGGTACAGGGAACCCTTTTTTTCTTCTTTTATACCATGCTTCTGGAATTCTTGTAGAAGCAGCTTGTCTTAAAATATATTTGGTCGTATCATGAGTTATTTTATATTCTGAGGGTACTTTACTTGCAACTTCAAATACTTCTTTATCTAGAATTGGCACTCTAAGCTCTAGGGAGTTAGCCATACTCATTTTATCAGCTTTAAGTAAAATATCATTAGGAAGCCAAAAGTGCATATCCAAATATTGTTTTTTTGTTACATCATCTTCATCTTTAACTTTATCATAATAAGGTTTAGTAATATCTTGATAATTGATATTAGTTTTATATTCATTTGTTAAAATATCATTTGCTTCTTTGTTGTCAAAAACAAAAGCATTACCGATGTAATATTCCTCAACTGAACTACCGCCTTTTATTAAAAAGTTTCTTCCGTGAAAATGAGGTAAAGGAGTTACTATGGCTTTAAGAGTTTTACGAATAAATTTTGGCAATTTACGATATTTAAGAAGTAGATCATCTTCTTTATAATCGATGTATCCGCCAAATAATTCATCAGCACCTTCACCTGATAGAACAACTTTAACATCTTTACTAGCTAAGGCTGATAAAAAGTATAATGGAACGGCAGAAAGATTAGCATTTGGTTCATCAGAATAGTATTGAACTTTATCAATACTATTAAAGAAATCATCAGAATTAATTATTTCACTTTTATTTTCAATTCCTAACATATCAGAAAGTTCTTTAGCTAAAGGAACCTCATTAAAATCTTTAAAGTTAAATCCAACGCTAAATGTTTTGTCTGGTTTTAAATAAGAGGCAACATATGAAGAGTCGATGCCTCCTGATAAATAGGCTCCAATTTCGACATCACTAATTAAATGGGTATCAATAGAAGAGGTAATTGTTTCGTCGATTTCTTTTACTAATTTATCAAAGTCTTCGTGTTTGGGATTAAATTTAATTTTATAATATTCGTGAGTATTAATGGTATTATTTTCCATGTCATAGATAAAGTAATGTCCCGGTTTTAATTTAAAAACGCCTTTAAAGAAAGTTTCTTCAAATACTGATGTTTGAAAGGTTAAGTAAGATTTTAAAGATTTTTTATTAACTTCTTTAATAAAATCAGGGTGTTTTAAAAAACATTTTATTTCTGAAGCATACATAAATGTACCATTCATATTAGCGTAGTAAAATGGTTTTTGACCAAAATGATCACGGGCTCCAAATAATTTTTTATTATTTTTATCCCAAATAACAAACGCGAACATTCCTCTTAGTTTATCTAATATTTTTTCTCCATATTCTTCATAACCGTGTAAGATAACTTCGGTATCGGTATTAGTTTTAAAAATATGCCCTTTATTAATTAAATCTTCTTTGATATCTTTGAAATTATATATTTCACCATTAAAGGTAATAATCTTCGTATCATCTTCATTACTAATTGGTTGACGACCACCTTTTAAGTCGATGATACTAAGTCTTCTAAAACCCATGGCGATATTATCATCAATATAATAGTTTTCATCATCAGGACCACGATGGGCGATAGCCGCATTCATTTTTTTAATATCTTGTTTTTCTTTTTTATTAATAAAACCACAAAATCCACACATGGTTTCACATCCTCTCTTGTGTCTGTTTACCGAAAAAATTTAAAATAATTTCAGTTTCAACTTCTAACGGATCAATAAATGCTTTATTTAATTTTAAATCTTTTTTAACTACTGAAAGTTCAGTACATCCTAAAATATAAGCTTCTACATCTAAATCATTTATTAAGTCATCCCAAATATCTTCGTCTATAGTTTTGCCGGCTTTTATGTAGTTGTAAATAATATTCATAACTTTATCTTGATCTGGTAAGACGTAATCAATATTATGTTTATCTAATTCATTTTGATAAAGTTTTGACTTTATAGTTCCTGTAGTTGCGAGAATAGCTACTTTTTTAATATTTTTATTATCTAGATATTCTGCCGTGTCCTTAACCATATTATTTATTGGAATATCGATTTCCTTTTGGAGAAGCTCATGGAAATAGCATGAAGTATTACAAGGTATAACAATCATTTTTGCTCCTAATTTTTGTAATAACTTGCAATCTTCTAATAAATAAGGAAACGGATTTTCATTAGAATGATTTAAAATATATGCTGTTCTATCAGGAATACTCGCATGACTTAATAAAATAATATCTAAATGTTCTTGATCTTTATTTGCTTTTGTTTTTTTGGTAATCATTTCATATAAATAACTACTAGCAAGTGGTCCAACACCACCAATAATACCTAAACTATTTTTCATCGTACACCTCAATCGTTGGTGGATACATTTTGTACCTTTTATAATCTTTAAAATAAATTACGTTTGTCCAAAACCATCTATATATACTTTTATCTTTAGGGTTTTTTAAGGTAAAACTATATTTCTTATCCTTGATTAATTTTAAAGCTTCTTCTAAAACTTCTTTATTTGGTGCATATTTTTTTAATACTTTTACTGGGGCTGCTAACCAAAGATGATTATTAGTATTATATTCAGTAGGATTATCGGTGTTTAAAATATAATCTTCTACAAGATATTTAGCTAAATTAAATCCCGTGGCCGTAGTAAAGTAACTACTTCTACCTTGTCTAATGTTAATTTCAAATAATTTATATTTTTTGTCACGATAATCATATTTTAAATCAAAATTAGAGAAGCCAACATAATGAATATCTTCTAAAAAATTTTGAATCTTTTTATAAATTTCATCATTACCCTTAGAAATGATCGCTTTATAATTACCAATCCCATAAGGAGTGTGTTCTTCTAAAATACATTGTCCAAGACACATCATTTTAACTTTGCCTTTTTTATTAGAATAACAATTTAAAACCCACATAGTATCATCATTACCCGGAATAAAGTCTTGAACAACAATTTTTGAACGGTAAGCTGATGAATAGATATTTTTAACAATTTTATTTAATTCATCTTTTGTTTTAGCTTTATAGCTTTTTTCTTTACCAGTAAATTCCACTTTAGAATAGTCGGTACTATTTGAAGGTTTAACCGCAACTGGAAAGTCAAATGGTAATTTTATATCATCTTTATTTTCATAAGTGATGATATAAGTTGCGGGATAATCTAAATTATATTTTTCACACATTTCGTAAAACGAAGCTTTATTTTCTAGTTTATCTTTTAAACCTTTATCCATAAAAGGTAAGATAAAATCATTTTCTAATTCTTTTTTGTTTTCTAATATTAAATCTGTATACCACTCGGCACAAGAAATTAAAATAAATTTATCAGTATCTTTATATTGATCCTTAATATCAAAAAGAGTTTTTAAAAAGATTTCTTTTTGATCTAAATTTGGTATAATCATGGTATCAATAATTTTACTGTTTTTAGTTTCTTTTAAAGCAACTTTACCAAGAGCAAGTGGTTTAACATTATATTCATCATAAAATGAACGAGCCATTCCATAAGCATTAGCATCAGTTCCTAAAATAATTGGTAAAAATTTTGTCTGCATATAAAATCACCTTTATTAATTATATAATATTTTATAAATAATCGCAAATATAACAAGTAATTTATAAAGAGGAAGTGTGATTTAAATGTAATTATTATTCTTTGACTAAAGTGTCAACTTTACAAACTTGTTAGGGCCCATAGCTAAAAAAGCCTTGAAAAACAAGAACGAGTGGAGAGTGATTCTTTTTGTAAATAAGATGTAAATGTATATAAAATGTCAAAAAAACGAAAAAAAATATATACAATTTTTTTAAGTTGTGCTATAATACCAGTTAGGTGATTGAGATGCTTGAAACGTTAAAGGTTACTTTAGATACAAATACAAATTTAACCCCAGAAGTTAAAGAAAACTTAATGGAGTTAATTACTGTCTTTGTCTCTAACGAAGCTTTTAAGGGGGTCAACTTAAGTAACTTAAATGAAAGACTTAAGACTTTAAAAATAAAAAGGGAAAGCAAATTTTTAGTAAGGATGCCTTGTCGGTATAATGCCTTTACTAATGAAATTTTAATCAACGAAGAGATGTTTAAAGAAAGCGATGCAAGACACTGGCTGATGCATGCTTTGCTTTGTGTAATTACAGGTAATGAAAATCGTTTTGGTTTTACGACAACGGAAAATAAAATGATTGCCTTATGTGAAGGCTATACGGAAATACTTACTAATTTTTTAGTAGGTGATGTTGATAATAATTATTTTACGGATGAAATTATTATGACAAATTTAATTAGTAAAGTAATTGGAGAAGATACTTTATTTGAAGCATATTTTAATAATGATTCAGAAAAAGTATTAAAAGCTATGGTTGACGCGGAGGGTAAATAATGGTAGAGAAGTTAATAGATAATATGGATGAAAATTATGAAACAACCAAGAATGAGAGTAGACCATCAGAAATTGCTAAATTGCAAAAGATGTTATTGGAAATATATCCTTCTTTAATTAAACATTTTGATAGTTTCTTTGCTTCAAAAGATTATTTTCCGAAAGATGAAAATATAAATATAATACCTTTTGAAGAGTTGAAGCAAGTATTAAATAGCCAAAAAGAAATTGCTAGAGAGCAAAATCAAGGGTCTATACAAAAAGCTGCTTAAGCAGTTTTTTCTTTTGTATGAAAGTATGTTATAATTAAATTAGAAAGAGGAATTTTATGAATACTTGGTCATTAGAAAAGTTAAATAATATTATTAATATCAAAGAGGTTAAAACTGACGTTATTAGTTTTGATCATTTAAGAATTACAGCTATTGCAGATAAAAAGTATGAGAGAGAAGCTAAAAATATTTTGTTTTTCCCCATTACTTTGGGTGATGACGTTGTTCGTGATGGTTGGATTATTAAACTTTTAGATTTACGAAAAAATATTATCAATTATATAAAAGATAAACCGGATTACACTTATGTGATTGATGATAAAATGAAAGAAGAATTAAAAGAAGAAGAATTTAAATATATTGTTGTTGATGATATTATGGCTTCTATTGATAAATTATTTACTTATACTTTAGAAGGGTCAAATGCTAAAAAAATATGTGTTACAGGAAGTGTTGGTAAAACCACTACGGCTGGTTTAATTGAAGATGTGTTAAAAACTAAATACAATGTACTTAGACTTTATAGTAAACGTTTAACACCGATAATTATTAAAGCTTATATTATTAATTTGTTAACCTCTAACACTGATTATATTGTTTTAGAAGCTTCCATTTGGTATCGTGATCACGTAAAAAAAATCTGTGATTTGCTAAAAACGGATATTTGTGCTTTAATAAATATCGATTCATCGCATTTAAATAATGATGGCATGAATACGAAAGATGATTTGTGTAAATATAAAGCTCTTATTTTTGAACATCCTACTATTGGATTTATTAATGAAACTGATAACTACATTAGTAATCTACATATTAGTGATAATTTACTTTATTATAATAATGAAAAAATCTGTCAGACTAATGTTAACAAGTTTATTCCTATTATGGAAAATGTTTCTTATAAAGGTGATAAGATTTTAATTAATGATAAATCAATTAAACCGTTTGTGTTAAGTAAATTATCATTAGTAGAATATGCTTTAGCATATAAAATAGGCACATATTTAGGAATAGATAATGCGACTATTACTTTAGCTTTAAATAATGCTGGGCCTGTTGAACACCGATTAGAGCCGCAAAATATTTTTGGTAAAGATGTTATTTTTGACAGTGATATATCGACTTATGAAAGAATAAAACAACTGGCTGGCAATTTATATGATAAGTCTTATTTAGTGATTCGTAAATTTGGTAGTGCGGAGCACACTAATAGAATGATCAAAGTAAAAGAGTTATTTGATAAATTTGATCGAGTTTATTTGTTTTCTGATATTGCTTATCTAAAGTATTTTAAAGATCATAAAAACGTCACTATAGTTTCTAATCATGATTTTATGAAGAAAATAGATGGAACTATTTTTTATCATTATAGTGGTTACTATAGAAGTTTTGATAAGTTTAATGTGGAAAACTTAAAATATATTGAAAATGAAAGATATAAAGTTTTAGAAAGGCGTGATTAAATGAAAAAAAATTTACTACTTATTCATGGATGGAATTACCGCAATTATACAAGCATGACTGATGAAGATGATGCTTGGCACAACCGAAAACATTTTGTGGATTTATTAGAGGAAGATTTTAATATATATAAATTAAATTTACCGGGATTTTGTGGTGAAAAAGAGCCAGATAAAAAGTATTTTACTTTAGATGATTTTGCCGATTACATTAATGATTATATCCAAAAAAACAATATACCAGTAGATTATGTTTTAGGGTATTCTTTTGGTGGGCCAGTCGCAATAACTTGGAAAAATAAATATCCTAGCAAAGTAAAACTCATTTTAGTATCGCCAGCGATTATTCGTAATCAAGATAAGAGTAAAAAGTTTGTAAAAACGCCTAGAGTTTTAAAACCTTTTAGAGATTTTGTCCGTGATTTATATTTAATTTATTATGTTAAAAACAATGAAATGCGTTATGGAACAAAGTTTTTAAGAAATACTTATCAAGAAATTGTAAGAAAAGATGTAACTGATGAGCTTGAAAAAATAGATCCTAATGAAGTTTGTATTATTTATGGTACTTTAGATAAAATGGTAAAACCATATAAATTACAAGAAAAAGTGAATCAGGACTATAAAAAGAGAATTGCTTTTATTGAAAATGGGGGCCACGATATTGCGAATAGTCATCCAGAAGAGATAATAAGTGATATTAAGAAATTTTATAAAGAATTAAAATAAATATTTAAAAACAAAAAAAATGTGTTATAATGGTTTTAACAGCAAGGAACAAGAGGAGTAAGTATATTTTTGTTTATAGAGAGTTAGTGGCTGGTGAAAACTAATAATAAAATGTGCTGAAGGTAGCTTGGGAGCTGAATATCTGAATAGTTAGGATATTCCGTATATATGCGTTAAATAAATAAGGTAAGCAAAGATGGAAAGCTTATAAATTAAGGTGGTACCACGGTTATATCGTCCTTAAATTTATAGGCTTTTTTTGTTAGAAAGGAGGTATTGTTCTTTACATGAAGATTTTTCATATTCCGGGATTTTGGGAGTATTATGAATTGAACAAAAGACTATTACAACTAATCGAAGAAAAAGAATATTATTTTAAATCAGATTTTAAAATAGGCTCTATATATGGTAGTTTTCCTAATTTTATTTGGAATGGTGGACGAACAGTCTTTGGAATGCAACTATATATTGAAGAAATGAAAGAAATCGTTGATTATTTTAATAATCGTAATATACCAGTCAGATTTACTTTTACTAATAGTATGATAAATGAAACACATTTATATGATACCCTCGGTAATCAATTATTAAAAAATGTAGAAAATAATTTGAATGAGATATTAGTTAATAATCAATTATTAGAAGATTATATTAGAAAAAATTATCCAAAATTTAAATTTATTTCATCTACAACAAAAGGACTTAATGAAGATGAGCTTAAAGCGGAATTAAATAAAGATTATAAATTAGTGGTTTTGGATTATACTCACAATAATGAATGGGAATATATTGATAAGTTTGATAATTTGGACAAACTAGAAATTTTAGTAAATGAAGTATGTATAGAAAATTGTCCTATAAGAAAACAACACTATGATAATTTAAGCAAGCAACAAATCAATTTTTCTAGAAAGAAATATAAATGTAAATTTAAAGAAAAAGAACTAAATGATTTTCATACCACTCAAAAGAGAAAACATTTTGTATCTAATGATTTAATAAATACTGAATATATTCCAAGGGGGATAGTCAATTTTAAAATTGAGGGGCGAGGTGCACCTGTAGAAAATTTAATAGAATCATATATATATTATTTTGTTAAAGAAGAATATAAAGATAGAGTAAGATTTTTGTTAACGAGGCTGGATATAAAATTGCCAGAAGAGAAAGAAGGTAAAATATGTTAGATAAAAAATATAATGCTGCCGAAAAAGAGGCAAAATGGTTAAATTATTGGAATCAAGAAAAAATATATAAATTTATTCCAGATGGAAGAAAAGTGTTTTCTATAGATACTCCACCACCAACAGTAAATGGTAAGATTCATATAGGTCATATTTTCTCTTATTCACAAACGGAAATGATCGCCAGATATAAAAGATTAAGAGGATTTAATATTTTTTATCCTTTTGGTTTTGATGATAACGGATTACCAAGTGAAAGACTGGTTGAAAAAGAACAAGGAAAAAAGGCTCATGAAATTGGTAGAGAAGAATTCTCTAAGTTATGCTATAAAACTACGGATAAATATGAGGCCGAATTTCAAGAACTTTTCAGTAAAATGGGTATAAGTACAGACTGGGATATACATTATAAAACCGTAAGTCCATCAACAATCAAAATAAGTCAAACTTCCTTTTTAGACTTAGTTGCTAAAGGCCATTGTTATCATAAAGAGTCACCAGCTCTTTGGTGTAATGAATGTTTAACATCAATTGCTCAAGCAGAACTAGAAACGAAAACAATTA